>CAZMEN010000004.1:0-8326 GCA_964565335.1 uncultured Algimonas sp.
GGACATAATCTGTCCACTCCTTAGTCCAAAAATTGTTTGGGCGGTGTCTAACCCTTTATGGTTTGTAATGCCACTGATTATTCGCGGCAAGTCGCCGCAATTCACGAATTTCTTGCAGTTCTCTGCGCGATTCCGCTGCCCATCTTGGTAATTATGCTAAAAATCACATTTTCCGGGTGTAAAATAGTGGCTAATCGCAAAATCATCTCGGTTTATTGATACACGACTCCCTCTTATCAAAATAACCTAGACTGGCATTGAGAAGTCGCCTGTTACCATTATAAGACCGCCATGAAAGTGACACTGTATCAACCCGATATTGCCGCCAACCTTGGCGCTGTCATGCGCCTCTGCGCTGGATTTGATATACCCCTGTCCGTGATTGAGCCTTGCGGGTTTCCATTATCGGAAAAATCCCTCCGCCGTACGGCAATGGATTATGAACCACCTGGCGGATTGCAACGCATTACATCTTGGGCAGACTTTACACCCAATGGGCGAATAGTTTTACTGACGACCAAAGGCTCAACATCCTTACCAGAATTTGGTTTTGAACCTGCAGATACATTACTGTTTGGGCGAGAAAGTGCAGGCGTTCCAGATGATGTGCATGCAGCGTCTGATGCACGCGTTATTATTCCCATTGCCCCGAATGCTCGGTCCTTTAATTTGGCGACATCTGTCGCGATCACGCTATATGAAGCCTTGCGGCAGACTCAGCACTTACCCTGCGAAAAAGTTTCTTCATGACAGATTTTGATACTCAAAAAAAAAGAACGGCTTTATGGTTTAGGGCTTTGCGCGATCAAATCTGTGCAGAGTTTGAGACACTTGAAGCCGAAGCCCCCTCTGCCCTTTATCCCGGCGAACCCGGGAAGTTTAAATACGAAAATTGGGAACGTAAAGTCGAAAATGGCGGCGGCGGGACTGGCGGGATGCTGCGCGGCCGATTGTTCGAAAAATGCGGTGTACACATTTCTGTCGTCAAAGGAGAATTTAATGAGGAGATGGCGACTAGAGTTCCAGGCGCGGATAAAGACCCACGGTTTTGGGCGGCGGGTATTTCTCTGATTGCCCACCAAACTAACCCCCGCATCCCAGCTGTTCACATGAACACGCGCTATATCGTTACAACTAAGGACTGGTTCGGGGGCGGCGGAGACCTGACCCCGACGCAGGCAGTTGACCGCCATCAAAACGCTCCAGACGCTCTCGCGTTTCACGCGGGCATGAAGGCTGCCTGCGATGAGCATGAAGTGGCTGATTATGACCGCTTGAGAAAATGGTGTGACGAATATTTCCACCTGCACCACCGCGATGAACCGCGCGGGACAGGCGGTATATTTTATGACCGTCATAATAGCGGCGATTTTGAAGCCGATTTCGCGTTTACCCAAGACGTTGGACGGCATTTTCTGAAAACCTATGCCGCCATAGTCCGCCGCCGTATGATAGAGCCTTGGACAGAAGCCGAGCGTCAAGAACAACTGATCACCCGAGGACGCTATGTCGAATTCAACCTATTATGGGATCGCGGCACAACATTCGGATTGAAAACAGGCGGAAACGTCAAAACTATCCTTAGTTCTATGCCGCCTGTCGTGAAGTGGCCGTAGTGAAAAAACCTGTCCTCCTCTTTGATTTGGGAGGAGTTATTGTGCCTTGGGTTGGCCTCGAGGCTTTGGCTGATATACGTGACCTTTCGAGCGAAGATGTCCTGGCAAGGTTGGCTGGCTCAGAAATCTTCCAATCTTATGAAATAGGGCAATGCGCTGACGCGCCGTTTCTCAATGAAATGATACAACTTTTCGATATAAGTGTTTTACCAAGAGAGTTTGCCGAACAATGGAATAGCTGGGTGCGTCCCCCCTTCCCTCAGGCTTTATTAGCGTTGGAACAACTAAAAGAAACTTATACAGTCGCCTGCCTCTCCAACACAAATGACTTACATTGGATCCACTTGAATAAAATGTTCAGAACCGACGAAGTGTTTGATTTCAACTTTGCATCCCATAAAATTCATGCGGCTAAGCCTGACCCCAGAAGTTACAAAATCCCCTTAGAAATCATGCAGGTTCCAGCTGAGACTGTGACTTTCTTTGATGATACATTTGTAAATGTAGAAGCGGCCCGCGCTATAGGTATGACCGCACACCATGTAGACAGAAAAAAAGGTGTTCTGCCTTTGCTCAAAACTCTTGGTTATATTTCTTAAGCCTCTTTTTGAATGTGACACGCCCTTCCGCAGATAGGCTTGAAAGTATTCTAAACCAATATGGTTTGACCTCCAATTTTTGGAGTTAACTGTTGAGTTTAAAGTCGAGGCCCTTATCATAATGCTTGAACGTAAAAGGAAATTTGGCGAGCTTATGAAACTGATAAAACCTTCCTATAATTATGATGAACTGATTATCAGCGGCGAGAAAAGTCTCTTTGGCCCCGGCAATGCAAAATTACCATTGCCTCCCATGTTGATGCTCGACCGCATTACCCACATGAGCGATGATGGCGGCGAAAATGGAAAAGGGAATTTGGTCGCCGAATTGGACATCAATCCTGACCTTTGGTTTTTTGAGTGTCACTTCAAAGGCGACCCCGTTATGCCGGGATGCCTGGGTTTGGACGCAATGTGGCAACTTGTCGGGTTTTGGCTTGGTTGGACTGGGTCTCCGGGACGTGGACGCGCGCTTGGTGTCGGCGAAGTCAAATTCACTGGGCAGGTCACGCCGGACGTGAAAAAAGTTAGATATGAAATTGACTTAAAACGGGTCATTCGGCGTAGGCTTGTTCTCGGCATTGCCGATGGACGCATGTATGCTGATGATGAGATGATTTATCAGGCCAAAGATTTGCGGGTCGGGTTATTCGTCCCGCCTACTGCAGATTCAAAAACAGACGGAGAAGCTTAATGCGCCGAGTGGTTGTTACTGGATTAGGTATCATTTCCTGTATTGGTAATGATACGAAAACCGTTACAGAAAGCCTCAAAACTGGAAAATGCGGCATCACCAAAGATGAGAAAATGGCGGAGTTGGGCTTTCGCAGTCAAATCTCTGGCCGACCAGCAGACACAACTGAGCGAGCGAAAAATGCCATAGGCAAGCGGTCTTTGCGCTTTATGGCTGACGCAGCTCAGTGGTCAGCCCTTGCGATGCATGACGCCATTGCGGATGCGGGATTATCCGAGGAACAAGTCTCGCATGACCGAACAGGTATCATCGCAGGCTCAGGCGGGCCGTCCGCCGTCGAAATCGTTCGAGCAGCAGATATCACACGCAAGAATAATTCACCAAAACGCATAGGTCCGTTCGCCGTACCTAAGGCAATGTCTTCTACGGTTTCGGCCACTTTAGCCACACATTTTAAAATCAAAGGCGTGAATTATTCCATTACCTCAGCCTGTACGACCTCTCTGCATTGTATCGGCGCGGCCGCAGAACAAATTCAATGGGGCAAACAGGATGTTATGTTTGCGGGCGGCGGCGAAGAGGTTGAATGGGCTATGTCCTCTCTTTTTGATGCTATGGGAGCTATGAGCAGCAAATATAATGATGCTCCGGAAACTGCGTCTCGCGCTTTCGATGGAAGCCGCGACGGGTTTGTTATTGCAGGCGGGGCAGGCATGGTTGTTCTCGAAGAATACGAACATGCTGTTGCACGCGGCGCGAAGATTTACGCTGAGATTGTTGGCTATGCCGCGACATCTGATGGCTACGATATGGTCGCTCCGAGCGGAGAAGGCGCAGAACGGGCCATGCGCATGGCACTGAAAGATGCCGGATTAGAGACTATCGATTATATCAACCCTCACGCCACTTCCACCCCGGTCGGCGACATAGCAGAGACGAATGCCATACACCGCGTCTTTGGAGAGGATGGGCCTTATGTCTCTGCCACAAAATGTATGACGGGCCACAGCTTGGGCGCGGCAGGTGTTCAAGAAGCCATTTACACACTTCTAATGATGGACCATAGCTTCGTTGCGCCAAGCATAAATATCACCGAAATGGACTCCGAAATCCCGACGATCAACATTGCGACTGAACGTGTTGACACGGGAATAAAAACGGCCATGTCTAATAGTTTCGGCTTTGGAGGCACAAATGGCAGCGTTATATTTGCAAAAATCTAACCAGGCACATTTCCAAATACTAAATAAAAAACTCGCCTTTAAACATAAAGGCGGGTTTTTTACCGATAATGTAGCGATGCTGCCGAAACGAAATCACTGCAATCCGGGGCACAGAATCGTCAGTCCAGTCCAAATGACGGCATCGCTACAAAGAGAATATGTAGAAAAACTGGGACTTTCTAACCCCTACGAATGTAGGAAAACTTCAGGTGTCGGCCTAAACAGGTAAAATCAGGCCTAATCGAATGGCCTTGGTAATCGTGTGAGTACGGTTAGATGTTTCCATGCGTTTGGAAATAGATTTCAAATGATCTCGAACTGAATATTCTGAAATTCCCAATATCGCTCCAATTTCCCAATTCGTCTTACCTTGCGCGACAAAATAAAGCACTTCTCTCTCGCGTTCGGTGATTGTGAGAATTTCGGGGTCGCTCTGCATCTCAGTAACTTCATACATACGTTCAAACGCAATACGGACCAAAACCTCCAAGGCGACCTTGTCTTGTAATGTCAGGCGGAAATCTGTTTCCCGTCCGAGCGACATCAAACCAGGCGCTGTTCTGATTTTTAAAATTGGAAAGCATATACCGTAATGCAAACCATGGGATTGGGACCGTTTGATGTGAAGCTTTTGTTGTTCAGACAAACCAATAAATGCTTCGCGCCAGCGAAACGGTTCGGACACACGGAAACCATGCAAAACCAAAGGACTTTTTGTAATGAGATCCCCCGTCGAAACAAGTTCTTCCATCAAGGCGTCTGCTCCCCGCGAAAGATGAAATTGCCGGGGAATATTCTGTGGTGACTGCGCTCCTCTTCGAGCAGGCAGTAAACGGCCCATAGAGAGGAAGGTAAAACCAAAGACAGAAACAGAGTCACAGAAAGCATCGAAAACTGTTTCTGGAGTTTTCCCAGTTCGGATTTGATTAACTAGTAGCGTCAAATCGGACAAATCGAATAAATTTAAGGGTGGTCTATCCTCCATGAATACTAAATAATTTCCCTTTTAAGAGACTTAAACGCTGACAACAAAGCCTTACACTATGGAAAAATTTCTGTCTTCTGCAAATGAAGGTTTTATAAAGCCATCATTACACTTTTTTATGACGTTAGAATATTTGAACTCTTCTGGACAGCTTAAACACAGCCTTTAAAGTGTTCAAAACGACGCATAGGACTTATTAACAATGGTACAAATACATTCAGCTCTCGATGATTTCCCCCAAGGTAGTTTAATGGCGGGTAAGCGCGGTCTCATTATGGGGGTGGCGAATAAAAACTCCATCGCTTGGTCAATTGCCCGTCAGTTAGCAGCACAAGGCGCGGAACTCGCCTTTACCTATCAGGGTGACGCTTTATTGCGGCGAGTTAAACCTTTGGCTGAAAGTATCGGGTCTGACATTCTTTGCGAATGCGATGTTACAGATGACGCGACTATGAATTCCACTTTTGCAACGTTGAAAGACAAATGGGGGAAAATTGATTTCCTTGTTCATGCAATAGCGTTTGCGGGTAAGGATCAACTAGCTGGATCCTTTGTTGATAATACAACGCGCGAAGGTTTTAAGTCTGCGATGGATATTTCCGCTTATTCTTTTGTGGATGCTGCCCGCCGCGCGGCCGAACTGATGAATGATGGCGGCTCGATGGTGACATTGACTTATCTAGGTTCTGAAAGAGTAATTCCAAATTACAACGTAATGGGCGTCGCCAAGGCAGCTCTCGAAGCCTCCACGCGTTACATCGCCGCAGACCTTGGCCCACGCGGCATTCGTGTTAATGCCATTTCGGCTGGCCCAATAAAAACATTAGCGGCCGCGGGAATCGGGTCAGGCCGTCATATGTTCCGCTTTAACAAAGCCGCCAGTGCCCTACAGGATAATACCGATCCTAGGGGTGTCGCAGGCGCGGCTCTTTACCTATTGTCGGACCTCGGCCTTTCCTGCACAGGCGAAACGCACCATGTGGATGGTGGGTTCCATGCCATCGGCATGCCGCAAGAAGATGCATTAAAGGCAAGTTTGGAGAGTTAAGACTAAGAGTCCTGGAGCAAATCTCTGGCCGACATTAGAGCGAAGCCCAATAGATTTTCACCTTTCCATGCCAACGGATTCTCAGCGTTTGGATCATCTTTGGCGAGTCCAATTCCCCAAACGGTATCAATCGGGCTGGCTTCGATGAGAACGCGTCTTCGAGTATTTACAAGAAATGCTTTTAAGTCGGGGTTTTGAGAAAATTTGTAAAAATTGCCTTTCACAACGATACCAAATTTTGCTTCATTCCAAACCTCTTGATTAAAGGCTTTGATCTGCCGTCCTAAAGCTTTGGCCGCTCCGGGTTTGCGAGTCGACATTATCTTTTTTAAAATAACTTTATCGTTAAAAAGCTTTGCCTTTTCAGCCATCATCCAATGTTCAGCTGAGGCATAAGTATCTCCGTCCACATTGAATTCGCAAGGCCACCATTGACTTAAACAAGCCTTTGTTACACTTTCTTTAGATTGACCACCATGCCCCCAAAAATAAATCAATTTTGGCATTTTTTGTTTTCGGAATAAGTGAATTAACCAGTCTCGGTCATAATGAAAATATTCAGTCATCGCTTTAATCGCGCAAAAAATTCTGCATGTGCAGTTAAAGCCTCTTCAGCACACAAACCAACCCTTACGTCAATTCCAGCTTCCTGCATTAGCGCGGCACCACGCCAATGTACGCGCGGATCTGGATCGATACAGGCAATATGGCAGGTTGATATACCTGCCTCTATTAGGGCATTAGCACAAGGTCCTGTCTGTCCGTAATGTGAACATGGCTCTAATGTCACATAAGCCGTGGCGCCGCTCGCGTCATTCCCTGCAGCCATGAGAGCGATTGTCTCGGCATGAGGTCGACCTCCATCAGCCGTCGCCCCTTGCCCAATGACTTCTCCATTGCGTATTAAAACGCACCCCACCGCGGGATTTTTGGATGTCCGACCTTTTTGCTGTGCGCCAATATCAAGCGCAAGTTTCATATAACTAATATTCTCGTTGCGCATCTCTGTCATGTGGCAAGCATACGCTATGAATGTTATGAGTAAAGCCTCGGATTCTTATCCAAGACGAAGTTTAAAGGTAATAGATTAAACCAGAGAGAAACACTGAAATGACATACATGGCATAGCTCGTTTGAAAGTCGATAAATGAACCTAAACCCGACCACACTTTTTAGAACAGAGCTTTCCTGCCTTACTGTGGGAGTGGGAGTTGGAGCACCACGCACAATTCAAGAGCATCGAAATAACAATTTTGATGTTTTTTGAAACTTCGACCTGAGCAAAAAAAATTGAATTCTGCAAAAACTCAGTCAGGAGTCTTGCCTGCACAAAGAAAAAGGCCGCAGAGCGGCCTTTTCGTTTCCAAAAATTTCGGTCTAATTTTTATATTAGTTACCTTTAACCTTTTGAATAGCGCCACGGCGTTGAAACTCAGCGGTTCCTTTTTGTGATCTTTCGCGATCTGCTTCCCATTCTGCGGCCGTTTTACAAACTTTGCGTTTGAAATTAGAGCCGGAAACAGCGTAGCGTCTACAGACTTCCTTGTCCTCAGCACTCGCCACTTTTTCCGTTGCCGGAACAGTCGCCTTAGACATTGAGGAAACTTCACTACTATTTGAGGCTGACTTTACATCGGCAGTAGAAGCACAGGCGGCGAGAACAACTGTCGCAGTTGCGGCCAAACTTAATTTTAATAAACGTTTCATGGTTTTCCTTTCGAAATATTTCCTTACCTTAGGAAAGTAAAATCGAAGCGACAAGCCGCAAAAGAATACAAAGTGTAATATTTAACTAAAACTCTATGTCGCCCAAAATCAATGCGCTCAAATCTTAGGAAGATCCTTAGCGCGCTTCTTGTCCAAATACCGCGCAGATTTCGGCTTAAGCGTTTCGGAGTCCAAATCGATAAATAAGGGATTTCCTGTCGGAAACTCAAAACCGGGAATATCTTCATCTGCCACATCAAACAATTCCTTCATGAGCGCGCGTAAACTATTGCCATGGGCAGACACTATCAAATTGGATCCGGCCCGAAGGAAGGGAACGATTTGACTTTTATAATATGGCAAAACACGCTCTGTCGTGATTTTCAGGCTTTCTCCAGTCGGTAACTCATTCGGGTCTATGTGCGCATATTTTACTTCGTTAGATGGGTGAAAA
>CAZMEN010000004.1:8336-51290 GCA_964565335.1 uncultured Algimonas sp.
TGAAACTCATTGTCTTTGTCAATTTGCGGCGGCGGCACATCGAAACTACGGCGCCAAATATGAACTTGTTCGTCCCCATGCTTGTCACGTGTTTCTTGCTTATTCAACCCTGTCAATCCGCCGTAGTGACGCTCATTCAAATGCCAGTCCTTGGTGACGGGAATATACATTTGGTCAATGCCTTCCAAAGTCAGCCAAAGCGTTTTGATCGCTCGCTTTTGAAAAGAGGTAAAAGCGACGTCAAGCTGAATGCCTTCTTTAGCGATGAGCTTACCTGCCTTTTTAGCTTCTGCAATTCCCGCCTTGGTCAAATCCACATCGACCCAACCGGTAAAACGGTTTTCCAAGTTCCATTGTGATTGTCCGTGACGAACAAGGATGAGAGTTGTCATTATGATAGTCCTTAAGATTGCACCCATAGGCGTTTATTGATGGGCGTTTATTGTTTCAAGTTTTCATACGGTTTAATGCGCATCATTCCAATTCTTTGCCGCATGCGCTTCGACAACCAAAGGCACGCTGATATTGACAGCAGGCAATGCCGCACTTTCCATCGTCGGTTTAACGACCTTGATTAACTTGTCGGCTTGGCTTTCTGGCACTTCGAATACTAATTCATCATGAACTTGTAACAGCATTCTTGCTCCCTCAATCTGAGAAATCGCTTTCGGCATTTTTATCATGGCCCTACGCATAATGTCAGCAGCGGCGCCTTGAATTGGCGCATTGATAGCTTGCCTCTCAGCAAAAGCCCGCATCATTTGATTGCGGTCTGCAATCCCTTTGATGTGACACTTGCGGCCAAAAATCGTTTTAACGTAACCCTGCTCCCGTGCTTCGGCTTTTGTGTCTTCCATATAGGCCTTAATCCCCGGGAATTTTTCGAAATAACGTTTGATATATTCGCCCGCCTCGGTGCGGCTAATACCAATATTTTTCGCAAGACCAAACGCGCTTATACCGTAGATGATACCGAAGTTAATCGCTTTCGCATTCCGCCGAATTTCAGGCGTCATATCGTTCAAAGGCACGTCAAACATTTCACTGGCAGTAAGAGCATGAATATCCACTCCGTCGGCAAAAGCTTGTTTCATCGTGTCCAGTTCCGCCACATGCGCCAGAATACGCAGCTCAATTTGTGAATAATCCGCTGCCACCAAAACATGACCTGCCTCGGCGACAAAGGCATCGCGAATTTTGCGGCCCTCTTCGGTACGGATAGGTATATTTTGTAAGTTTGGATCGCTAGAACTTAGGCGGCCCGTCGTGGTAGCAGCCAGAGATAAGCTCGTATGCACCCGCCCTGTATCTGCATTGATTTGCTGTACTAACGCGTCTGAATAAGTTGATTTCAATTTGGAATAACCACGCCAGTCCAAAATCACGCGCGGCAATACTTCCCCTGCTTCTGCTAACTTTTCTAATATATCAACACCCGTTTGCCACGCCCCGGTTTTGGTTTTCTTTCCGCCTTCGAGACCCATTTTATCAAAGAGAATTTCACCGATTTGTTTGGGTGAACCCATATTAAATTTACCTCCAGCCAGCTGATAGGCCTCGTCTTCGAGGCCTGCCATTTTCTGGGCGAACATGCCTGACAAACGAGAGAGTTCGGCTCTGTCTACTTTAACGCCTTGGTTTTCCATTTGCGCAACAACGGCCGGCAAAGCTCTGTCCATAGTCTCGTAAACGGTAGCCACAGTCTCAGCAGCCAGTTTTGGCTTTAAAAACTTCCACAGGCGCAAAGTCACATCAGCGTCTTCGGCGGCATAGGGTGTCGCAACGTCCAAAGCAATTTGGTCGAATGTTTTTTGAGATTTCCCTGTGCCCGCAATTTCTTTGAACGCAATTGGCTTATGCCCAAAATGCATTTCAGACAACGCGTCCATACCGTGATTATGAAGCCCGGTGCCCAAAGCATAAGACATCAGCATCGTATCATCATATGGGGCCGGATATAAATCATAGCGTTGGAAAACACCTAGGTCATATTTGAAATTCTGGCCCACTTTCAAAACACCCGGTGCGTGAAGGAGCGGCTTTAATATTTCCAGCGCCTTTTCTAATGGGATTTGATTAGGAGCAGGCGCGCCGAACATGTCTCCGTTTTGACCCTCCCCTGCGCCCACATGCGCCAAAGGGATATAGCAAGCTTCATTATCCGCCACAGCCAAACAGACGCCCACCATTTTCGCCGCCGCGCTATCCAAACTATCCGTTTCGAGATCGACGGCCACCACACCCATTTCAAATCCGCGCCCCACCCATTTTTTGAGCGTCATCACATCCTGCACACAGACGTATCTCTCTTTATCGAAGACCACATTATCAGGGCTTGTTTTCTCTGAAGGGCTGTTGGGTTTAACAGGTTTATCATCATCCCGCCTAAGACCTTCTGTGGTCCCTTCGCCGAGTTGCGCGCGAACACGCGCTGTCAAAGTACGAAATGTCATGAGCTCAAGGAAATCAAACAAAGTATCAATGTCCGGATCGCTTATAACAAAGTCATCAAGCGTTTCGACAACTTCAACATCCGTTTTCAGCGTCACAAGCTCTTTAGAGATAAGGGCCAATTCTTTGTTGCCCATCAATTTTTCACGGCGGCCCTTTTGCGGAATCTCTTCGGCATGGTCCAAGAGGTTTTCCAACGTCTCATACTGTCCCAATAAGAGGGCCGCCGTTTTGACGCCGATACCCGGAACTCCCGGAATATTATCAACGGAGTCTCCGGCCAAGGCTTGCACATCAATCACTTTTTCAGGCGACACACCAAACTTTTCGATGACTTGCTCAATCCCAATATCGCGGTTCTTCATTGTATCGAGCATGCGAACGCGCTCGGAGACGAGCTGCATTAAGTCTTTATCCGAGCTAATAATGGTCACACGCGCACCCAATCCTTCTGCCTGTTTAGCATAAGTCGCAATTAGGTCATCTGCTTCGAAACCTTCCATCTCAACAGCCGGAGCGCCAAACGCTCGAGTCGCATCGCGCACTAACGGAAATTGAGGCCTTAGATCTTCAGGCGGCTCAGACCGATTGGCCTTATATTGGTCATAAATGTCATTACGAAAGGTGTGACTGGAGGCATCAAAAATAACGGCAAAATGTGTTGGTCGAGATTCATTGTTTTGACCTTGCAAAAGTTTGAACAACATATTGGAGAATCCGGCGACGGCACCGATTGGCAAGCCATCTGTTTTTCGGGTGAGAGGCGGCAAAGCATGGTAAGCGCGAAAAATATAACCCGACCCATCCACCAACACGACATGAGAATTTTTATCGACGGTTTTGTTCATAGCGGACATAAGGCCTTTACGGATTTTCAGACATCAAATGATACGGGATGAGTTTTGAGACGAAGACAAACGAAATTCAATAGCCTAGTCTGTTTTCATTTGTATAAAGTGGCGTAAGATTTGAATAGGCTAAAGACCAGCTAAACTCTGGTCGACTGAAATCAAGGAAAGACTATACCCTGTGTATCAATCGATTGATGATAACCCAAATAATGAAAGCCCTGTTGAGAAACGGCCGCTGAATTTTTGGCCGCTCATTATCGGCCTTGGCTTCATCGCCTCAGTATGGGGCACAGTTCACGCCCTCAGACTGGATCAACCCGTTAATCGTTTGAAAATTGACCTAAGCCAAGCAGGTGATCAAATTTATCGCAAGGCCTTGGCTGAACCCAATCCCGCTCTGCGGCGTGCTCGTCTAAATGATTATGTAATGACCTTCAAAAAAGGCCAACATGAAAGCGCTGCTCTTGGCCAAATTGATGTCATTAACCGTTACGAAATCTCTGATTGGGACATATTGCAAGACAAAATCTACAATTCAGACTTAAAGAAAGCGGCGAAGCTTGACGCTCTGAATGTCTTCGAAGCGAATTGGGGCGGCTCTTACATCGGTACCAGAGAGGACGATATTGATCGTTTACGCAAAGAAATCTTGGGCCTGATTGAGACAGACACCCTGCCCGACAGGCGTTTGGAAGAAAATACCAGCCCCATACCCGATACGATCCCGGATGAAGTCCTTGCAGGCGGGCCACGTCCAAAGGTCACCAAAGTCGCTAAAAGCGACCCCTCTGATGAAGACGAGGAAGATATTAATGACGAAACGGAGTCTGATGAGGGTGACGAAGATGATAAGAGCAATACACCCTTACGCGTCAGGCGTAATGGGAAATTAGTCTATCCTAGTAAAGCCATGCGCCGAAATATAGGGGCTGTAGTGACGTTGAAGCTCGATATCAATGAGAAGGGCCGTGTGGAAACAACGGAACTCGTTAGCGTAGATGCCGAACGTTATGGAAAAGATTTCGTCAAGGCCGCAGAACGGGCGGCTATGCGTTCACGTTATTATGCCAAGATTGTTGATGGAGAGCCTGTCGCGGTCTCAGGGATTGTGAAACGATTCCGCTTCGAGCCAGAATAATTCTGGCAATGCTTAAACTGTATTAGGCTTAGTACTTCTGACAAACTCGGACTAATGGCCGCCTTTTGACACATTCGGATCAAGTGCAAAAACTCTGTCACAATATTTACAACGAACTGACTTATCCTGCCCCATATCCAACCATGTTTTAGGGTGCCCGAGAGCACCGCCCCCGCCATCGCAAGCCACACGGGTTTGAGTGACAGAAATAGCATCGTTTTCAGTAGAACTTGGCATGTTATGGCCTATAAAAAAGTATTTCACTGGAAGGTATATCACTCAGGTGATAAAATTGAAGTGCTGACTCGTCAACGCAGGAAATTGAGTATGGTACTCTTTTCCATAACAAGGCGACAGTGAAGGGTACCCCATGAATAGCGCCGCCATCGAAATCAGAAATTTGCGAAAGACTTACAAAGCCTCTCGCAAATCTCCGCCCAAAGAAGCTCTCAAAGGCATAGACCTCGTTGTTCCTCGCGGCTCTATATTTGGACTGCTCGGACCAAACGGGGCAGGTAAGTCGACCATGATTAACATCTTGGCTGGTTTAGTGAACAAAACATCGGGGACCGCAAAAATCTGCAATTATGATATTGAAACTCAAACCCGTCAGGCCCGCGCCTCTATCGGCATTGTACCCCAAGAAATCAGCATGGACGTATTCTTCACGCCCTTCCAAGCTCTGGAAATTCAGGCCGGTTATTACGGCGTCCCAAAGTCGGAAAGGCGCTCCGAAGAAATCCTTGATGCTTTGGGTTTGCTTGACAAGCGCGACGCCTATGTGCGTCAATTATCGGGGGGGATGAAACGCAGGCTCTTAATTGCCAAAGCTCTTGTCCATAATCCGCCAGTACTGATTTTGGATGAACCGACCGCAGGCGTCGACATAGAATTACGTCGTCAACTTTGGACTTATGTTGAAGACCTTCACCGTCGGGGTACAACGGTCATTTTGACAACGCATTACCTTGAAGAAGCAGAAGCCCTTTGTGACCAAATCGCCATTATCCATAACGGAGAGATTGCCGCGAATGAGTCCAAATCATCACTACTCTCACGCTTGGACAAGAGGAAACTTGTAATAACGCCAACCGAGCAGATAAAAACCGTTCCGACAAGCCTGTCTAATCTGGACGCCGAAATTAGCGATGAAGGCAACTTTGTCATATCTTATCGCGCCGGAACAGACTCTATTTCCGGTCTGCTAAACCGTTTCAAAGAGGCCGGTTTTTCTATCGATGATCTGCGAACAGAGGAACCAGACCTTGAGGATGTCTTTATGGCTCTCACATACTCCAGTGATACCAAATGATTAAAATCGGACTTTTGGGTGCAGCAAAAATTGCGCCTAAGGCCATCATAAAACCCGCTAGCTCTCGAATTGATTGCACGGTTTCCGCTATTGCTAGTCGACGCAAAGATAAAGCGGACAGTTTCGCTAAAAAGCATGATATCCCGACAGCCTATGGGGGTTATAATGCGCTGATATCAGACCCTAATATTGACCTTATCTATAATGCACTGCCGCCCAACCGTCATGCTGACCTTACCATTGCGGCGTTGGAGCAAGGGAAATCTGTACTATGCGAAAAACCTTTCGCTATGAATGCCCGTGAGGCGAAGGCCATGGTGGACGCCGCTAAGACTGCAAAAGGTCATCTTATCGAAGCCTATCATTACCGCTTTCATCCTGCCGTGATTTATTTTTTAGAGGCAGTTCGTTCTGAAGAGATTGGCATGCTTCACTCCCTGAATGGTATATTTAATGTCTCCATTCCTAATTCTATTGGAGAACTGCGCTATCGCCCGGAACTTGGCGGTGGTTCTTTGATGGACTTGGGTTGTTACGTCTTACACTTTTTCCGACTCCTCACCCTTTCCGAACCCGTCATAGAATCGGCGAAAGCACGCTGGACAGAAAGTGGCGTCGATGTCGCCATGCAGACTGAAATGCAGTTTGGGTCTGTGACGGCCAAACTGGCATGCGCTATGGAAGAAGGCACGGAGCGCCAAATAGAGATTACGGCAACGGGATCAAAAGGCACAGCCACTTTCAAACAATTTGTTCACCCCTATCGCGGGTTTGATATTTCAATCGACACACAGGCTGGTTTGGAGTCTTTAACGGAAACGAAAAACCTGCCTCTCTACACGCGTTCGACTTATGCTTATCAACTCGATCATGTTGTTAACGTGCTGCTAGGAAAAGAAACGGCCCTCACAGGCGGCGATGACGCGCTTAGGACAATGGCGGCGATTGACGCCGTTTATCAAAAGGCAGGATTGCGACGGCGCGCATCATAGGTTTTCGAAAAGAGACACCCTCTATTTAAAATATGATCTTTTGCTTTTTCGTAAAAGACTCTATGCTCTGCTGATGACCGATGATGTCCACATGCATGATGCGCAGGTCGTCATTCTACCCGACAACTGGTTCGGAGAGATGCGGTCTTTAATGCGCTTGGGCGTGCCGATGGCGCTAACTCAACTCGTGCAGTTCTCGATATACTTCGTTGATGCCGTCATGGTCGGCCGTCTGTCGCCGGTTGATATTGCCGCCGTAGGTATCGGGAGTGTGATTATCTTCCTTCTGTGGATGATTGGAGGTGGTCCAGCCATCGCCGTGTCGCCACTTGCTTCACAAGCGCTCGGCGCGGATGTGAATGATACGCGCGATGTGCGCAGAACAGTTCGCATGGGGCTGTGGTGCATTTTCGGGCTTGCGCCTTTCATTTTCGCTTTCCTCTTTTTGCTCAAACCCGTGGCTTTGGCGCTAGGACAAGACCTCGAGGCGACCTCCCGCGCGCAAGCCTATGTCTTAGCCGTTGGTTTAGGGTTGCCCTTTACCCTCGCCACTTTAGTGCTACGAAATTTCTTGGCGGCCTTGGATAAGACGTTCATCCCGTTTTTGATTATTTGTGCTGTGACCGTCATCAATGCCGGATTAAATGCGCTACTTATTTTTGGCCTCTTTGGCTTGCCCCGCTTAGAACTCGTAGGCGCAGGCCTGGCATCATCCATCGCCGCAGCTTTGGGCTTCCTCCTCTTTATTCTTTACATCCAATGGGACAACCGCGCGAAGACATTCGATATTTTCAAAAACATTCTTCAACCCGATTGGGAAAGGCTGAGAGATGTTATTCGCTTAGGGTGGCCGATTTCCATGACGATGATGTTTGAAGGCATGCTCTTTAATGCCGGGTTGCTAATTGTCGGCGTTATCGGCGTGACGCAGCAAGCCGCTTACCAAATTGCCCTTAACGTAGCCTCTCTCGCTTTTATGTTACCTTACGGTATGAGCATGGCAGGTGCGGTGCGTATCGGTTTGGCACGCGGCGCAAATAATTTACCGGCACAGCGCCGAGCCTCGACGACAACTATTGCGGCTTCGGTTTTAGCCATCGCGGTTTTCGCTATCCCCATGGCGCTCTATCCCGAAGGCTTTGCGAGGCTTTACCTGAATATTGACGATCCAGAAAATCAGAAAGTGATTGCCTTTGTTCTTACCTTTATTCCCATTGCGGCGGCCTTTGCCTTTTTCGATGCTGTGCAAGTCGCCTGCAATCAATTATTGCGTGGCTTGAAGGATGTGAATTGGACCATGTTTCTGACGGCCATAAGCTATTGGCTCATAGGATTTCCGGTTGCCTATTATCTGGCTTTGCATACGGATATCGGGGCCAAAGGCGTCTGGTATGGGTTATTGGCCGGACTTATTGCCGCCTTTATTTTCCTCGGAATAAGGCTCTTGCGGCAGCTTTCGCTGGGTCGTCAGGAGAGCCCCGCTCAATCGCCTCCCCTATAAGGAAGGCGGCGGACGCGCTCGATTCAATCTCTACCACCCAAATATCGATGTCATAATCGACCCGTTTGTTTATCTTATTATCCAATGCCGCTTGATCTAATCCTTCAACGGGCAACCAAACACGTTCCCCTAAAAAGTTTCGCTCCGGCGTAAACAGGCTCAGAGATTTCTGCTGCCTCAGAATAATAAGCACGATACCCGCATCCACATCCCCTTTACGCAGCACGGTAGCAAAGCCGCCCTTAGACTGCGCGCGTCGAATAAGAGCCTGCACCCAAATTTCAGATTTTAATCGCGGTGACATGATGGGCAATTTCTCGCTTATTCGCCCCAGTTGAGAGAAAAGCAGAACTTTTTCTCCTCTGACGGCATATTTGGCATCCCCCTTGCTTGGTTAGCATTATGTTTATCAAGAGGCCACGGACAATGTCCCATTTTGCAAAAGCACAATTCGCTTCATTTGCGGCTTTGGGCCTTTTATTGGCGTCAATCTCGGCGTTTCCGGCGCAGGCGGCTATAAACGGAACCTCCCTTGAACGGTGGGGTCCGCAATTCCAAAGCACAGCGGCTTTATCTGACCTCGCCGCAAACGGCGAAAAAATGCTTTTGGATTGGAGAAAGCCGTCGCAAACGTTGAAGTTTGACGTACCAGAAACAGATTTCATTCCCTCCATCACCTTAACGCTCTCGGCTGACCCCCTGCATAAAAGCGGGCCTAGCCAATCCCTGTTCGTCCAATTCAACCAAGACACGCCAGTTGAAATAAAATCTACAGGTCGTGGCTTTGATGCAAAAATCACACTCAATAACGGTTCACTCCGTACTACAAATAATCTCATCCGAATTTTTACGGAACAACAAGACGCCGCATATTGCGGTTCAGAAAAAGACACAGGGTGGATTGTCGATTTAGCGTCCTCTAAAATTGCCATCCAAAGACAAGCGAAATCCCGCCCGTTCACGATTCGCGATGTCGAAAGCAAATTAAATAACCCCCTGACTGCACCCGAGCTCATCAGTATTGGCGCAGAAGGGCAAAACAGCACAGTCCTGCAAAGCCTCATCGCGCAAGCCATTGGCCAGCGTATGGAGACAACGCCCGCCTTCACAACCCTCAAGAACCGCGGCGACTTCCAAATTATTGCCGGACAACGGGGACAAATCAAACAGCACGTAAAAAACAAATCCATACTGCAAGGAAAAGGCGCGCGTATAATACTCGACAAATCCCGCCCCATGCGGCTCATCCTGACGGGCGATACGGATCAAGAAGTTCTCGCCATGGCCAAAGCCTTTACGGAATACGCTTTGCCTGATTCTGTTCGCCAGAAAACGAATATTGGCGAGCTGAAAATGCAGGCGCATTATGGTTCCGATGCGCGTTTCATTAGCGGAAAGACAAAACTCGGCGCCCTTGGCCAGACGGCTTTTGAGCCAAGCTGGAACCCAAGTGACGCCGTTGCCACATTTGACGTCGCTGACCCCAATGCCAGCCAAGGCGAAATTGTCCTCCACTTAGCGAACTCTGACAATAGCGTTGCCCCCCATAATAAAGTTGCTTTGACGCTCAATAATTACAGCCTCGGTCAGACGACCTTGCGAACGAAACGACAAAAAGTAACGTTCAAAGTGCCCGCAGGCGTTCTCAAAGGGCAAGATAACACATTGCGGTTTAGTGCGGATTTATCTCCACAAGCGGGACAAGAATGCACAGGCGACGCCCTTATTGCCCCGAATGTTTATTTCAAATCTAAATCATATTTAAAACTAGAGACGAACGGCGAAACACCCGTAACGGATTTATCCCGTTTCACAGCCTCAGGCGCGCCTTTCTCAGACCAAAACGGGAAAGAAACCGTCATCGTCCTACCCCGCAATAATGCGGACTTTAATGCAGCCTTGGGCCTCTTGTCACAAATGGCCGAGACTCATGCCAATGGGTGGGTCAATGCCAATTTCGTCAGAGGGGCCGCCGCCCTGACCCCGAAAGATAAATCCAAAAACATTCTATTCTTAACGCCCTCCAATGAGCTTCCCGCTATTGCAAAACGCGCCGCGCCCAAAACGGCCCGAACAGCGCTGAAAGGCAATGGTTTCACGGGCGTCAACCTATTGGAAAACACGCCCGAGCGTTATGCCAGCCTGAACGCGCAGGCCGCGTATCAAGACGCATCCCGCAAAGCCGCACGAAATAATTCCATTCGCCGCGGCGGTTTAGCCAGCCTTTATGCCTCCCCTTATGACTCTGGAAAAATGGTAGGTTTAATCACAAATGTGCCTGGCCAATCCTTCACCCAATCTTTGAGCACACTTCGCGAAGATACACATTGGAATGCCCTAGAAGGCAGTGTCGCGCGTTGGAACCGAAAAAGTGTTTTAATGACGGAGCTCTCCTCAAACCTTCCGGGCTTTGCGCGTATAACCGCGCCTGCGCCCGCGCCTAAAGGTGCCATGTCCAAATGGACCATGCCAGAACTTGACTCTTTAACGGATCGTTTACCGCAGGTCAGCCTTCCTGAATTTAGCCTCCCGAAAATTGACGGCGCTGACATCAAACAAAAACTAATGTTTTGGAAATCGGATACGCCGCAGACTGCAAGCCCTGATTTACGCGACTCATTTTCGCCTAACTCAATCGCCGATATGTCTTTTGAGAACATCCGCCTTTCCGCGCCTGCCCCGCGCCCGGCGCAACCCAATCAAAAACTCGCTTTGCGTCCATCCAATTCAGCGGATCAACCCAGCTTTCTGGATAGCGTTTTACCCGACAGCACAGTGAGCATAGACAGCGCCAAAGGTTTCACAGCCGCTGTTACGGCCCCCCTCTCTAGCCGCATGTCCGAAGTGAATAACCGCCTCGAAGGAAAAACACCCGTTCCACAAAAATCCGCCTTTGACATGATGTCAGGTGCCTTGCCGAAACTGGAAACGCAAAAACAGTCTTTCCATTTTGGCCCCCTTCAAGACAAAACAGCCCAAGCTTTGGACTGGAGCGCCAAAACATGGACGTCCACCAAACAGGCCGTGATGAATATGAAAGTCCGCAAAGACGTCAACAGACTACAAAAATCTGTAAAGCCGGTCGGCGCATCATGGCGCAAACAATTACGCGGTGTTTCCATCCCCGGACAGTCCGCCGCAAAGTGGAGCGTTCAAAAACTAAGCGCCGCCGCCCTCTTGCTCATCCTCATGTTTGGTGTTGTCCTTTTCTTCCTCGGCGCGTCAGATGCCCAAAGCCGCACAGGTCAACACCATTAAGAACGGCGCGAGTGGAGATAGAATTTGTTGATTGAATTCCGCCCAAGTTTTTCGTCCTCCTCGCAATCCAGTGCCGAGCCTTTGTCACGTATTTCCCATAAATAGGACATGCCCGTGAGGCGGTCTCCTTACCGGAAGACCGAGAATAGTAATGTTTCGCAAGGTGCCATACCCCACGGCAGCGGTTTATATCGAGCGGCCATCTCTTTTCTCTTTACGGGCCAACCACCTGCAAACCGTTTGTTGATTTGAAAGTCAAATCAACGACACAAGTCTAGGCAGCCTACCCATGTGGCTCCTTCCCGATAGGCTCTTGGGCGAAGCTGTCAAACCAGTCCCAATTCACCCCGCTGTCTCGTTCAGCAAAAAGGTGACATGCCTTCCCTGTCCAACTGAAAAAGAACAAGCGTAATATGGCACGGGTTGGCGGTGTGGGGATACGATTGTTGAAAACCGTTCTATTTCAGGAACATCTAGAAAAATAAACGGGAAGGATTACCTTTGTTTTTGCTTTCCGCTCATTACCGCTCTCTAGGCGAGTCATAACGGACGCGAAACTGAGGTGAATTCACCCTCGCCGCACAAAAACCGTCCGATTCTGCGGGATGGGCGCTGTAAAATCCAACATTGCACTTAAAGGGCAGGCCTGTGGTTCGGTTCGTGTTGAAAATGTGTTGAGGGCCAGATTATACACACTCAAGCATCATACTTTCCCCGATGCGACAAACTTTCAGCCCGGCCATTTCATTTGAAATTGGACCGGGTTTTTTTGTGTTTTTGTTTAGGCTTTGCGCCACGTCGTGCCGTCGGGGCCGTCTTCGAGGACGATGCCGAGGGCTTTGGCCTCATCACGCGCCGCATCCGCCTCTGCCCAGTTTTTCTCGGCCCGCGCGATTTCGCGGCGTTTGGCGATAGCGTCGAATTGCGCCGTTTCATCATCAGACGCACCGCCCTTAAACCACTCATCGGGACCTTTTTGGAGGAGGCCTAGGCCTTTTGCTGATTTAATAGCGACAAAAAATGCTCCATCAATTTCTCTTTTTTCCGCTTTCATAGCAATCAATTCGCGTGTTCGAAATGAGTACCCGACAATATTGTGGATTTGAGAGTGTATGTCCAAATCATCGCATAGAGAGCTGTCTCTTATGTAAAGTGCAATGTCATCAATATCGACGCCTCGTTCTTTCATCACCGCAACAGTCCGGTATAGTCCATCCAAATTCGCCTTACTCTCCTTGAGCAAATCCTCAGACCAACTCAATTCACTGCGATAATGCGCCTTAAGCAAGGCCAAGCGAATAACCTCCCCGTCCCAGTCTTTCAGCAAGTCATGAACCAAGGTCACATTGCCGAGGCTCTTGGACATTTTCTCGCTGCCCATATTCAGAAACTCATTATGCACCCAATAATTTGCGAGCGGTGCGCCGTCATGGGCGCAATTACTTTGCGCGATTTCATTTTCGTGATGCGGGAATTTCAGATCCACGCCGCCGCAATGAATATCAATCGTGTCTGAGTCTGTGCCGTCAGTCAGCACGGCCTTGGCCATGGCAGAACATTCGATATGCCAGCCGGGGCGGCCCCTGAGGTTTGAGCGCTCAGGGCCTAAAGGGGCGTCCCATCCGACGCCGTCCAGTTCGGGTTTCCAAAGCACAAAATCAGCGGCATTACGTTTACGCGCGACTTCGCCCTCGCCCACACGGTCACCGCCGCGCAGCGCATCAAGCGTGTTGCCCGAGAGCTGTCCGTAATCGTCATATTTGGAGACATCGAAAAAGACGTGGCCGTCAGAGACATAGGCAAAGCCTTTTTCAATCAGCTCTGAAATCATCGCCGTCATATTGTCGATATGGGCGGTACATTTTGGCTGCTCGGTCGGCGGCAGGCAGCCAATCGCCGCGAGGTCTTCATTATAAATCCGCGCATATTTTTCTGTGATGTCTGAAATCGGCTTCCCAGTTTCTTTGGCCGATTGAATAATGCGGTCATCGACATCGGTAATGTTGCGCGCATAGACAACATGGTCTTCACCGTAAATATGGCGCAAGACGCGGAACAGCACGTCCGCGACAACAGCGGCGCGGGCATTGCCGATATGGGCGTAGGAATAGACCGTCGGCCCACAATTATACATCGTCACCCGTTTCGGGTCTTGCGGGGTAAACACTTCTTTTGTCCGCGTCAGCGAATTATAAAGGGTGAGTTGCGGCTGGTCTTTTATGTTTTCAGGCATGGTTTCTCCCTCTAATGTTTTAGGATGAAAAGGCAACTCATCATCGGCATCGCGTTTGCGCTGGTCGCGGTTATTATCGGCGTAGAAAGCTATAAAGCCACACGGCCGTCTGCGGGGCAATTAAAATTCAAAGTGCGCGATAATATCGCCTATGGTTATGGGACAACGAATAGCCGATCAGGCGGGGTGATTAAAACCTTGGTGCGAGACCATCCGCAAGTCGATACTTTGGTCTTTAAAAGCATGCCCGGCACGCAGGACGCTTTCACCAATTTACGCATTGCGCGGCACATTCGCGCCGCCGGCCTAAAGACGCATTTAGAGAGCGGGTCTTATATTGCGTCGGGCGCCGTGGATTTATTTCTCGGCGGGGCGGAGCGCACAATGGAATGCGGCGCCCTTATTGGCGTGCATACGCATTACTTCCTCGCAGAGGGCGGGCTCGTGCGCGGGAAGTCCTTTCACCCCGGCAATACGGGGTATGATTCCATGAAAGTGCATTCGGAGAAATTCCTGAAGGATATGGGCATTGACCCTGCTTTTTATCTGTTCGCGCGGGAGGCCGCTTTGCCAGAAGAGCTCTATTACCTGACGCCCGAGGATATAGAGACCTATAACATACTGACTGAGCCGCTGGATTGCTAAATCAATAAAACCCGCATGGCTTCTGCATCCACGCGATTGAGCATCTATTGTTTTTGCATACGCGTATAACAGCTTTACAGACTCGCTTTTACGGGCTGACTTGCGCTATAGGCACGCCATGAAAAATGAAACTTCGAAGAAACCAACGCTAAAGGCCGTTGGAACGCCGCAGCGCCCCTCTCGCGAGGCCGCAATGGAAGCCGTGCGAACTTTGATTGCTTGGGCGGGGGATAATCCTGACCGCGAAGGCCTGAAAGATACGCCGAAACGCGTCGTTAACGCCTACAAGGAATGGTTTCGCGGATATGATATGGATCCGTCCGAAGAGCTCTCCCGTGTCTTTGAAGATGTCTCAGGTTATGACGATATGGTTATCCTGCGAGAGATTGATGTGGAGTCTCATTGCGAACATCACATTGCGCCGTTTTTGGGCAAAGCCTATGTTGCTTACTTGCCCACCGATAAAGTGGTCGGTATTTCAAAGCTCGTCAAAGTCGTCGAGATATTTGCCAAACGCCTGCAGACCCAAGAAACCATGACAGCGCAAATTGCAGACGCCATTGATGATGCGCTTAAGCCGCGCGGTTCTGCCGTTATGATTGATGCCGTCCACCAGTGCATGAGCACGCGCGGCGTGCATCACCCGGACGTCTCCACCATCACCACGCAGTTCACGGGTGAGTTTAAAACCAATCCGAACCTACAGGATAGATTTCTGAAATTGATTGGTAAGGGTTAGACCTTAAACGCAGGGCTTTAAACGCGAGCCTTTAAATACGGGCGATTGAATTATATCGCTGGTCTGATTTTCGGCAGAGACGGCGGAGTTTCCTCCACATCCTGATTTGTGACGCAGAGTTAAATCGGCTGGGCGGCCGAAAGGCATGTTGCCCATAAGTGCAGCGCATAAGGTTCCTTCGCTGATGTCGCCTTACAACATCTGCAGCCGATCCCGAATCGGCTACACTGCCATAAGGATGTACGAAGTCTTAAAAATCAGGGTTAATATGCGGTTAAGCCGCTATCAAATCATCTGCGTCACACTTTGAATTGAAACATAAAGCGGGTGTGCCGCGTATAGATTTTATGACCGACAGACAGTTTCCCGACGATTTTATTCCCGCCAAACCCAGACCCGATAAAGGACGGCTCACCGAGTCCGAAATCGTGGCCATGGCGTGGGATGACGAAACGTCCTTCGACGCTATTCAAGCGCAATCCGGCCTATCCGAAAGCGCGGTCATCAAAATTATGCGAACCCATATGCAGCCCAGCAGTTTTCGCATGTGGCGCAAACGCGTATCCGGTCGGGCCAGTAAGCATAGAGCCATCCAAAAGAGCGGCTCGCCATAACCGCCTTTCATAACCGCCCCTTATAAATCCCTTTTATAAACCCTCCTTATAATTTTTGACGACAACCCTTTTCGGACCTAAAATGGCACGGATAATATTGGGGCGGCGATATTTAGGGGGAGTCTGATGAGACGAAATGGATTGACGGCTATCGGGCTGTCGGCGGGATTGTGTCTTTACGCATTATCCCCCGCATCGGCCTATGCCCAAAATAATTTAAAGCAAGATTTTGAGCTTTATGGGTCTTTGCGGATGCAGGCCAATTATGTCTCGGTCGATGACGCTTTTGACGGCGGAGACTCTCAGTTTCTGGGGCTGTCTGACGCCTATTCCCGATTAGGGGCCCGGACGTCTTTTGGTAATGATGCCATCAAAATTACCGCGCGCTATGAGGTCAATATAAACTCAGCGGACCTCGATTTTGGCGATCCGTCATTTTTCGATGATCAAGACTCCCGTCTCTATAGCATAAAAGCCGAGGGGAAATTCGGGACACTCTTAGCTGGGAAAGATTGGCTGCCTTATTATAATAATGTTGGATATCCCGTTGATTATTTCAGCTCCATCTATGCTGGTTATACAACCTACGCCTATTTTCGCGAACCTCAGATCACCTATATGACGCCGACGGTTGCGGGGGTCTCTGGCACCCTATCCCGTATGAAGCGCACTGGAGGCGGCGCGAGCGGTTGGCATTACGCCCTCTCTTTTGCCAAAGATGGATTCACCCTTGCGGCCGGCCGCGAGGATATGGACGGAGTTGAAGGCGACACGCAAGGGGCCGCCGTATCTTATTCTAGCGGGCCTTGGTACTTTGCAGGCAAGTATGAAAATAGCGACGACTTTGGCGATATAGTCAACGCCTTTGCACAGCGCCAACATAAAGATTGGACCTTTAAAGCAGGTATAGGCATCGGAGATCAATTTTCCGGAGACACCCATCATTTTGGAATGGATTACAAAGTAAGTTCGAAACTCAAAGTCTTTGCTGAGTATTATTCAGAAGAAAAGAACTATGCCCTGCTGAGAGAGAATGCGGCCTCGGCGGGTGATTATTTTGGCGCGGGCGGGTTCGGCGCGCGTCAAAACGGCAAAGCCTTACTCACTGGATTTCGGTTTGATTTTTCAACCGATCAATAAAACTTCGCGAGCATCACAACTAAAATGGCCGTAAAGAATATCGGGAAATAGACAACGCGATAAATTTGATTTTCGTTAAAATCGAAAAGGCTTGTTTTGCTTTTTGTATACGCCATCAAATTGAGAGTCGATAGAACAATTAGAATATAGGTCGTGAAGTAAATATACTCCATGAAAATTAAATCTGCCGTCTCAATATCTTTACGCAAATCAATATGCGAAAAAATGAGGACGAAGAAAAAAGCCGCCATGCTTTCGATAATGCCTTGCCGCGCCTCGGTTTTAGAACAGGCCATAATTAAGATATAAATCAAGCTGAGGGCGACAAAAATCGGAATGAGATAGGTGACGAAGGCATTGAGCAATAGCCGCCTAATATGCACGTTAAAATGCAAGACAGGCACATTCTCAAAGGCGGTTTTGGACTCATACCCAAAAGTCGAATCGTAAGTCTCAATCGAAAAGTTGAAATAACTTCGCGTAATCTCATTCCCTGACAAGGTAATCTTCGGGTTGAGGCCGGCTAATTTCGCAGGGGTTGTATATTGATAACTGCCCAAATCAGGCACAAACAATAAGTTATCTTCGAGGGATAAGGGCGAAATTTTAATGTCGAGATGACGCTTATCAAAAGGAAAGTCTGCATATTTAAGGTTCAATCGGAGCGTCACGCGATAATCCCACCCCACGAGTAAATATCCCTCTTCCCCTTCTTTTCCTGTCACAGTTTCGCGGTAGCTTTCTTCGATCATGGACGCCTCCGCAAAAGGAGAAATCTGCGGAAAGCGAAAGCCTATCGTTAAATCATCCGCAGCGCCAAGCGGGTATTTTTGCCAAACCGTCCCGCCAATATTGACGTTATAGCTGTCTTCGAACTCTATTGTTTCAACATACAGACCCGTCGGCACGACGATTGGTTTTGCAATTTTCAAAGTCTCCGACCGCGCATTTTGCTGCTCAACAAAATTCCCTAGGGTAATCGTATCAATTATAGGCGGGCTATCATTTTCTTTTTTAAAGCCTACTGACCCGTGCTGCAAAAATCCGACAAAGGAGACATTCGCGATCAAAAGAAATGTAGCCAGAACGCTGATAACCTCAATTTCTGTGCGGTCCAAAATATCACGGCCAAAATATAACGTCAGCGCTAGAACAAATAATAACGACAAAGTCAGCGCCATTTTTATATAGCGTTGATTTCGTTTTCTCTGATTATCCATGAGGTCCTGTTTGAAGAACACCATTGCGATACCGTAATTGGCTGTGGCAATCTTGTCATAAACAATCAATGCGGCGTCGCCTGAATCTTGATCAATAAATTCGTAGTGCCCGCTCTCTCCGGCCAATAAAGCGTCATAGGCAGGCACAAGCTCCGGCCTGTCGCCCATCTCCCGTAAATCTTGTAAAGTCTTGGTTCCAACGTAATCTGCAATCGGATGCGATAATATCAAACCGTTCTCTGTATTAATGAACCCATATCCTGTTCGCCCAACGCTCAGGCTGTGAATGATTTTCTTGAAATCACCAACCTCAATCGCGAAATCCACAATGCCGCGAACCTGGCCTTTTTTTGGCCCTGACGAATAATAAAACGGAACACCGTAATCGACAAACCAGCTCTGCGCGGCCGCGCCGTAATAGGGGTTGGTCCATGTTTTTCCCTTCTCAACAACCCCGTTATACCACGCGGTGCCGGAGCCTTTGATTGTGTAATCATAGCTCTCTTCAATGTTGAGAACCGACTCGGTACGCTTATTATAATAAGGGCAATAAAGCCGTTTATCTTCGGAAAAGCCAAACGGGGTATAACAGGCCGTAACGCCGCTAATCTCTGGATAGTCAAGCGAGACTTGTTTAATAAGAGCCCGAACCTCTTCATCCGTAAAATCCTGTTGGGCAAACCTCTGGCCCAATTCCTCTCCGGCCTGTTCTACCGATTGCAAGAGGGCATCAACATCGACATTAATGGCATCCGTTGTCGCCTGCGCCGTCCGGAGAACCTGCTCATCCTGTGAGTTCACATAGCGATTATAAGACACGACCTGAATGACCAGATAGACGGCGGTCACAACACATAGGCTATAGAGAATGAAACGGATAACGGCCTTCATAGAAAGTCTATTACTATGAAGGCGGCATGAATACAGTCTTTATTTAAAGCGCAGGATTTAAAGGACGTCCGTCAATGTAATAAAAAAAAGCCGTAAGTTTAGGCGAAATGAAAGAGGCGATTTATCTATAGGGATTTCGGGTGGGGATAAATTAGTCGGGCTATCCCCCACATCACAGCAATAAGCGCGCTGCCCAAGAGGCACAGCCACATATCAGGAAAAAACACTCTTATTCCGCTAAGCGTAATGGCGTTTAATGACGGCGCGATAAAGGCCAAGCCATAGGCTAGGCCAAACAGCAAGATCGCTGGCGCGGCGCGTCGGAACCAACTGACTCCTCCCATTTTTTTAACATGGGCGGAAAACCGAACGGTGGAAAGCACAGCGAAAAAAGCCAAAGAAACCCATGTGAGCAGCAAGCCCCAAATCATCCATTTCTGGCCGCTCGTCGGGGCGGGCGACCCCATCGGAATATTGAGCCCCTTTCGGATAATCACGCCGGGAACATCGGCTTGTAAGCTCCCAGACTGGTTGGTCACAACAACCCCGCCGCGCCTCTGATCAGGGAAGTAGGCCGCATGCGCAGCAAAGCCGCCATTCAGCCCGCTATGGAAAACATATTTATCTCCGTTCACACGGCTCAACATCCAGCCAAAGCCGTAATCCCACCCCTCTGACGGGAGGGCGTCATGCGGCCTAATAATGTCCTTAGAAAATTCGGCCGGTATGATACGCGGATCATTTTGAGAGACAGCTTGAACATATGTTGCAAGGTCTGACGCGCTGGCTGTTACGCCGCCCGCCCCCATCATGCCGCGTCCTGCAATATAGTGACGCGCAACCGGTTTTCCGAACCATTGACGAAAACCGGTCGCCTCTTGCACGGTCTCGGTTTCGGCAGCGGGCATTTGAACGTAGCTATTTTTCATACCCAAAGGGCCAAATATCCGCGCCTTCATCGCGGCCTCAAAAGACTGCTCCGACACCGCTTCGACGATGGCCGCCACAATCATATAATTCGCATTTGAATATTCCAGCGCCTCGCCAGGCCGTGCCTTGAGCGTTGCTTTGGATAATGTCCGGACAGCTATTTCGAGCGCGTCCTCGCCCCGATAGGTTTCATCTTGCAAGCGATTCCCGTCTAATGTTGAGAGCCCGCTCCGGTGGCTTAACGCGTGCCGCACGGTAATATCCTGCCAAGACGTCTCGTCTTTGGTACGAAAATAGGGCAGGTATTGCGTAACCTTATCATCCAAATCCAAAGCGCCCTCGGAGGCCAGTTGAACGATCAATAACGCGGCAAAAGATTTACTGACCGAGCCGAGTTGGAATGGGGTATCCAATGTCACGGGGCGATCTTTATTATCGGCTATGCCAAAGGCTTTCTGGTAAACGATGCCATTTTCATCAAAGAACACAACTGACGCGCCCGGAATGGTCGACGCCGCAAGGGTGTCTTCGACAAAGGACTCAAATCCCTCAAGCTGAAATTCTTGCGCCTGTAAATTTTGCGCTTGAACGAAAGGGACGCTGAATAAAAACAGCATTATTCCTATTGCTAAGACTCTTCTTAAGAATGTCATCGCTCTGCCCGCCTCAACACTCCACCACATTCACCGCCAAGCCGCCTTGGCTCGTTTCTTTATATTTCGTGCTCATATCGAGGCCCGTTTGACGCATGGTTTCAATCACTTGATCGAGGCTAACCTTCGCCGCTTCGGAGCTATGCAAAGCTAAGCGCGCTGCATTGACGGCTTTAACAGCGCCAATGGCATTACGTTCAATACAGGGGATTTGGACGAGGCCGCCCACCGGATCGCAGGTTAGGCCAAGATTATGCTCCATACCAATTTCGGCGGCGCTGGCGACTTGTTCAGGCGTTCCGCCCCAGACAGCTGCGAGGCCGCCCGCGGCCATAGAGCACGCCACCCCAACTTCGCCTTGGCATCCCATTTCGGCGCCGGAAATAGAGGCCCGTTGTTTGTAAAGCAGACCAATCCCGCCAGCCGTCAGAAGGAAGGTCCGAACAGCCGTTTGGTTTTTATCCATACAATAATGGCGGATGACGGAAGGGATTATCCCCGCTGCGCCATTGGTCGGCGCGGTGACAACCTGCCCGCCCGCAGCATTTTCTTCGTTCACCGCCATTGCGTAGACATTAAGCCAATCAAAAATCTGCTCCCGCTCATTTGACATGGGCGCGTTTTGTAATCGATCCCAAAGGCGCGGCGCGCGGCGCGTGACTTTCAACCCGCCCGGCAAAATACCATGCGTTTCCAAACCCCGGTCAATACAGGCCATCATCCGCGCGGCGATGTCATCTAATTTCGTATTGGTTTTTTCACGCGCCCGTTTGCTATCCTCATTCGCTAAAATGACCTTATGAATGGGCAGGCCGTCTTCTTTGCAGAAGGCGAGCAGGTCTGCGGCTGATTTGAATTGATAAGGCCCATCGGATTCACCCGTATCAACGATGTCGTCTTTGACAGGTTTATTAAGTTGCGCACGAGAGGCAATAAAGCCGCCGCCTGTTGAATAATAGGTTCGTTTATCCAGCAAAGCGCCCGCCCCATCATAGGCATAGACCGCCATTTCATTCGGGTGCAAATCCGTCGGTGTTTCATAATCCGTGACAATATCTTGGGCATAGTCAAAGGGGATGAGACGCTGCCCCCCGAGATTGAGACGGCCCTCTTCATGGGTTTGGTTCCAGACCGTTTCAGCCGCAGCGGCATCAAAGGTTTCAGGTCTCAACCCTGCCAAGCCCAAAAGCGCAGCGCGCAATGAGCCATGCCCTTCTCCGGTGAACGCCAAAGACCCGCGCAACACAACTTCTATCCGCTCGACGTGTTCGAAATGCCCTTGTCTGTGTAACCGCTTCAAAAAGCGTTCTGTAATCCGCATCGGCCCCACTGTATGCGAAGAGGAAGGACCGATACCGACACGAAAAATATCAAGAACAGATAACATAAGTCCCCTTACATCTTTTCCGTCCTTTGGCACACAGGAAAAATACGCTAGGCGTGTTTTGTGATAAGCGTGACTGATATAAAACGATTGCGGGCCGAGACACCTGCTTGCGATTCCCAAGTGCATTTTAATAATGCGGGCGCCTCTCTTATGGCGAACCCCGTCTTTGACGCCATGATATCTCATCTGACTTTGGAACGCGACATTGGCGGTTATACAGCGGAAGCGCAGGCACACGCGGCCATTGACGATTTCTATCCCGCCATGGCAGATCTGTTAGGGGCAAACCCCAAAGAGATTGCCTTTGCGCCCAATCATACCCGAGCATGGGAAACAGGCTTACGCTCCATTGACTGGCAAGAAGGCGATAGGCTCCTCATCAATGATAACGCCTATAGTCCAAATTATTTGGCTTTTTTGCACTTGGTGAAAACGCGGGGCATCGTTTTGGACAGGCTCCCCTCGACCGAGAACGGACTGATAGATGAGAACGCTTTGCCTGCGCATGTTCACCCTCGCACAAAAGCCGTTGCTTTGACCCACATGCCAACATTTGATGGCACTATTCAGCCCGCCCAAGCCGTCGGCAAATGGGCCAAGGCGCAAGGACTGATTTATATCCTCGATGCCTGCCAAAGCGTCGGCCAATATGCTATCAATGTAAAAGAGATAGGCTGTGATATTCTGGCAGGGACGGGACGGAAATGGCTGCGGGGGCCGCGCGGAACAGGTTTTTTATATGTGGCAAATAGCTGTTTGAGTAAGCTCACCCCGCCCCTGATTGATAATATTTCCGCTACGCAAACGGGTACAGATAGGTTTGAATGGGCCGCAGGCGCGAAACGGTTTGAAACCTATGAGCGGCATGTGGCAGGGCAAATCGGATTAGGCGTTGCAGCGCGTTATGCCGCCCAGATCGGGATGGAGAATATTCAATCCCGTGTGGAAAGTTTGGCCAAGACATTACGCGAAAGTTTATCGACCCTGCCTGAAATTGAGGTTTTGGAAAGCGGAGACCACTTAAGCGGTATCGTCACTTTCCATTGCAAAGAGCGTGAGCAAAAAGCGGTTATAGAGCCACTCTGGAAAGATAAAATCGCGGTCAGTTTCGTCTCCCCTGAATTCGCGCTTTTCAAATTTAAATCCCTGAACTGCGCCGGAGCTATCCGGGCCTCTCTTCATTATTATAATACCGAAGAAGAGATTGAACGATTCATCAAAGCCTTAAAGCGCATTCTGTCATGAGAACGCTCATCGTGATTATGGGGGTGTCGGGCGCCGGGAAATCGACCATTGGCTCTGCTCTGGCAGAGAAGATGCACCGCTCCTTTTTGGAAGGCGATGATTTTCATCCCAAGGCTAATGTCGAAAAGATGGCGAGCGGCGCGCCGCTGACCAATCAAGATCGCAAGGCGTGGATTGACGCTATGGGTATAGCAATCGCCGCCTCAAAAAATGAGACACTCATCTTGTCTTGTTCCGCCCTGAATGAATTTGTCCGCACGCGCTTGACCGAAACTTGCGGGCGAAAGGTGGTGTGGGTTTACTTGCACCTCACCCGCGGCGCGCTTTTTAAACGCCTACAAAACCGGCAAGGTCATTTCATGAAAGCGGATATGCTCGACAGTCAATTGGACGCGATGCACCCTCCGGCAGAAGCGATACGCGTAGACGGCGACCAAACGATTGACGTCATTACCGCCGACATTATCGACGCGATGACCAATATTGAAGGCACTCATACGCTTTAGGCAAACAACCGAATTAGACAAACAGCGTCAAAAGCGCTGCAACCGCAAACCCTGTGAAACCCACCAAGGTTGCCGACACAGTCCATGTCCGCAAGGTCTGCACTGTCGTTTGTCCGAAATAACGGTTCACCAACCAGAAGCCGCTATCATTGACATGGCTCATCGCTGTCGCCCCCGCCGCAATGGCCACGGCCACCAAAGCCAGTTCGGGCGCAGATAGACCTGCCGCAGCGGCGATAGGGTAGGTCAGGCCGGCCGCCGTAATCATGGACGCTGTCGCAGAGCCTTGGGCTATGCGAATTAACAGCGCTAAGAAAAATCCGGCGCTGACGGGGACGAGCCCCAACGCCAATGTGCTTTCCGCCAAGGCTTTACCCGCACCGGAATCCACTAAGACTTGTTTAAACGCGCCCCCTGCCCCCGTGACGAGTAAGACAACGCCGACGGGTTCAAGACAGCGGTGCAACGCGTCGCGTCTCGCCTTTGTTTCGCCCTCATTCGTTGGACGGAAAACCACAGCGGCAATGGCGCAAGAGATGAGCAAAGCGACAATAGGCGCGCCGAGAAAACCAAAAAGGGATTTCAACCTATCAGGCGCGGAAACGGATTGAATGAGGGTTCCCAAAACAATCAAAAAAAGCGGTAATAAAATTATGACCAAAGCCAGTTTAGCGAGACGGGGATTAAAACTACTCTCAATGTCTTCGACCTCTACAACGGCCATATCTTCGTCTGTTTCGAGCCAGCCGCGTTTTTCGGCAAAGCGCGCAAAAAGCGGACCGCCCACAATCATGGCGGGGATACCGGCGATCAGACCGAATAACATCACCCACCCTAAATCAGCGCCTAATTGTTCGGCCACGGCAATTGGCCCCGGCGTAGGCGGGATAAACGCATGGGCCGTCGCTAGCCCCGCCAAAAGCGGCAAACCAAAGACGAGCGGCGCGCGCTTAGCCCGTTTGGCCAAGTTCACAATCAGCGGGATGAGAATAATTAACGCCACATCGAAAAAGACAGGAATAGCGACGATTACGCCTACAACGCCCATGAGGCGCGGCGCATATTTAGGCCCGGCTTTTTGGGTGATCCATTCTGCGAGCGAGCCAACGCCGCCGCTCGCTTCGACCAAAACGCCAAACATCGCGCCTAACCCGATCACAACCGCAATCCCGCCTAGCGTCCCGCCCATGCCAGACTTGATGGAGGCCAGCGCCTCGCTCGGCGCCATACCAGCGGCCAATGCCGCAAAGAGCGCCGCAGCCACCAGCGCCGGAAAGGCATGGATGCGCGCCGCCGTAATCATAAATAAAAGAGCGGCAACGGCAAAGAGTGTGGCTAAGAGGGCTTGATTTTCACCCACCCAAAAAATGAGTCCCGACATTGCTCCCCCTCACGTCATTTTTGACTTATGACAGCGATGTCATATCGAGGGACTTATGACAAGTCAGGCGACTAAATTGGCCTCAAACCATGACGCGAATTCTTCGCGCTGTTCAAGGCTCATATGCAGGCCGCATTTCGTGCGCCGCCACAAAATATCTTCGGGTGACTTGGCCCATTCGGCTTTGGCCAAATACCGCGCATCAGCCTCGCAAAGATAACCGCCAAAATCTTGGCCTGTGCCGTCCTTCAATACCTCGGATAACTTCGTGCCGTAGCGCCTTGCCATACGGAGCAAAAGCTCATCGTCAATATCGGCAAAGGCTTTGCATTGTTGGGCGTAAAACCCGTCAAAATCAGCCTCATCAATATCGCCGCCCGGCAGGTGCGACTTGCGCGTCCAAGCATTGCCCATTTCAGGGTAATACGCTTCGAGTTTCTCCATGACGTGATCCGCCAATTTGCGAGACGTTGTAATTTTACCGCCATAGACAGAAAGAATTGGCGCGCCCTCTTCTGGCGTTTCCAAGCCCAAAACGTAATCCCGTGTCACTTCGGAGGCGTCCTCAGCTTTGTCATCATAAAGCGGGCGCACGCCTGAATAGGTCCAGACGACATCTTTGGGTGTGATTTCTTTTTCGAAATATTCATTCACACAATCACACAAATAGGCAATTTCTTTATCCGAAGCTTCGGGGAGATCATCAGCCTGTTCATGCGGCACGTCGGTTGTTCCGATGAGGGTGAATTCCCGCTCATAAGGAATAGCAAAGACAACGCGGTCATCCGCGTTTTGGAAAATATAAGCATGAGGGTCATCAAACATTTGCGGGACCACAATATGGCTACCTTTGACCAAACGCAGCGTGCTTTGATTACGACGTCTTCCCTCTTTCACAAATTGAGAAATTTCTTCAACCCAAGGGCCAGCGGCATTCACAATCCCTTTTGCTGTGATTGAGCGGGCCTCTCCTTTGTCTTTGATCGCGACGGTATAGGCGCCCTGCTCTCCCGTAATAGACATCACTTCGCAACGCGTGCGAATATCTGCGCCTTTTTCTGCGGCGTCCATCGCATAAAGCGTGACGAGACGGGAGTCTTCAACCCAACAATCAGAATATTCATATCCGGTGGTCAGACGCTTTTTCAATTCGTCATATTTCGGCTCTCCTAAATCCCGTGTTTCCGTTCCGGGTAAAAGTTCTCTGCCGCCCAGATGATCATAAAGGAATAAGCCCAAGCGCAAAATCCATTTCGGCCGCAAACCCTCATCATAAGGCAACACAAACCGCATAGGCCAGATAATGTGAGGCGCGGCGCGCAATAGAACTTCGCGCTCCTTCAAAGACTCCCGAACGAGTTTGAAATCATAATGCTCCAAATAACGAAGGCCGCCGTGAATCAGTTTCGTGCTGGCGGAGGATGTATGGCTGGCCAGATCATCTCTTTCGCAGAGTAAAACAGACAACCCCCGACCCGCTGCATCCCGCGCAATCGCTGTCCCATTAATACCGCCGCCTACGACCAAAAGGTCAAAAGTCTGACTTTGTTCTGTCATGCTGTCTCTTCTTAAATCACCGCTTATGATTAGCGCGCGTCATGCCGCTATCCCGCAAAAATACCTATTCCGCAATAAAGACTTGAACCTCAGCAGCCGCGCAGACAGATTGGTAAGGCTCGGATAAAGCTCTGTCTGTGACCAGAATGTCCAAATCCTCTAAATGGCCCATGCGGTTCATGGCGGGCCGGCCAAATTTATCTTGGTCTGCCACCAAAATCGTTTTGCGGGAATTGCGCAGAATCGTGCGCGCCGTTTTGACTTCTTGATGGTCAAAGTCGAGCAAGACACCTGTCTCGTCCACGCCGCCAATGCCGACGATACCGATATCAAGACGAAATTCATTGACGAAATCTACTGAGCTAGAACCAATAATAGCCCCGTCCTGATTGCGGACTTCGCCGCCTGCAATCATGATTTTGAAACTGCTATTGTGAGATAAAATTTGCGCAACATTTATGTTGTTGGTCACGACATGCAGATTTTCATGCCCCAGCAAAGCTTGCGCCACAAATTCGGTCGTGGTTCCAACATTCAAAAATAAAGACGCCCCGTCAGGTACAAGCGAGGCCGTCAATTCAGCAATTTTTCGCTTCGCATCCACGCCCGATTTCAAGCGGTCTTTATAGGGGCGGTTTTCGACACTATCCGCTTGACCTGCCCCGCCGTGAAAGCGCGTCAAAAGTCCATGGGCCTTTAATTCGTTCAAGTCGCGCCGAATAGTTTGCGGGGTAACATTAAATGTCGTCACCATGGATTCAGTCGCTACAAAGCCGCGCTCTGAAACCATATCCAAAATGGCTTTCTGGCGCTTAGAAGGTTTGAAGGTGGCCACATCGGTCATAATGTCATAGGCATATCAGAGGCCTATCAGGATGTAAAAAGGCGATGTGGGATGTTTTGCATTTTTACAGGTGTTCTTTTTTCTTTCTTCTCTCTCATAAATTGCGCCAAACGGTATTTGCGCGGGTGGCTCCACACCGCTACAACACGCCTAAATTAGGGTCCTGCAGATGCGTAGTTTGACAAAGAAATGCCAATCATGTCCTGTGTGAAATTACCTCGTATTAACGGCCAAATCATCTATCGCCGAGACGTTATCAAAGCTGATGGGCGGAGTTTGCACCTCTATGGCTACCAGCCGCATAAAGGCGAAGCGTTCGACCAGACGGCCGATGAAGTTGCCAAAGGCGGAGAGCTGCGTTGGCACCCTTTGCGGCAAGAATGGAATATTTACGCGCCGCATCGACAGAACCGTACCTTTAAACCCTCAGCCGCAGATGACCCTTTAGCGCCCACCCGGCCCAGTGGGCCAACCACTGAAATTCCTTTTGCAGACTTCGAGTTGGCCGTTTTTGAGAATAAGTTTACGAGCCTGCACGCTGAAGCTCCCTTGGTGGATGACTTACCCAGCGCAAAACGCGCTCAGGCATTGGGCCATTGCGACGTCATCGTTTACACGCCTGAGGGGACGGGCAGTCTCCACACAATCGGGCAAGCCAAACGACGCTTATTATTGAGTGCTTGGATTGACCGTTATGAAACACTGAAATCACGCGGTTTGGCATTTATCCTCCCATTTGAGAGTCGGGGCGAAGCCGTCGGCGTCACGCTGCATCATCCCCACGGACAGATTTACGCCTTCGACCATATTCCGCCAACACAAACAAAAATGGCGGAGGCGTTCAAAAACGGATTTGATTTAGCCGCTAATATGGCTGATTTCGGAAGTGACTACACAGTGACAGAAGCTGAAGGTTTTAAAGTTATCTGCCCGCCTTATGCCCGTTTCCCATATGAGAGCTGGATTGTGCCCACCCGCCGACGGGCCGGGCCATGGGCCTTTAATGAAGCCGAACAAGAGAGCTTTGCGTTTCTATTGGGGGATATGACCCGCCGCTATGACGCGCTGTTTGATGAGCCCATGCCCTATATGTTGAGCCTGCAAGCCGCGCCAATAGGGTGCGAGGATAGTTGGCATTTCACGGCGCAGTTTTATCCGCTGCACCGCGCGAAATCCCGTGTAAAATATTTGGCCTCCGTCGAGCAATCCACCGGTGCGTTCACTGTCGATGTAATGCCGGAATTTGCCGCCGCAAAATTACGTGAGCTCTGATATTGTGGCTTTTAAGACATAAATGACATTCTTCTCTGATACATTCCAACACCCCCCCGATTGGACAGGCTTCACCCCCGGCCGCGTCAATCTGATTGGCGAGCACATCGATTATAATGGCGGACGGGTTCTGCCAACAGCTTTGCATCTGGGACTGAACATCTCCTTGGCTCGCCGCAGCGACCAGGCGCTGCGAATTGCGGCCAAAGGCTTTGACGGTATTACAACACGAAAATTTGGCGAATCTGCCATCGACCATTGGTCCGATTATGCTCTGGGCGCGATGTCGATTGCGCAAAAAGAGGGCTTGATTGAAACAGGATTTGACATTGCGGTCGAAAGCAATCTGCCTATGGGGTCGGGCCTGTCTTCCTCTGCGGCGATCACTGTTGGGCTTATTGGGGCGTGTCGTGATTTGGCAGGGGCAAACCTTACGCAAACCGATGTGGCCCTTTTGGCCCGTAAAGTCGAAACAGACTTCATCGGTGTGCCGGTTGGCATTATGGACCAAATGGCAGTGGCCATTGCTAATTCTGGACAGGCTTTGTCGCTGGACACAGAAAAGCTGGATTACGATTTGATTGACCTACCCGTCGATTATCACATGGCGGTGCTACATTCGGGTGTGCATCGGCAACTCAGCGAAGGGCGCTATAAAATCCGCAAAGAAGAATGCGACGCGGTGAAAGCGGCTGCGGGGCGGGATGATATTTGCCTGATGAGTGATGCAGAATTAAACGCGCTCTCGGGTTTACCCGACAACCAGTTTCGCCGCGCGCGCCATGCGGTCTCTGAGCATCGCCGCGTTATCGAGGCGGCTCGGGCGTTAAAAAACGTCAATATGAAACACTTCGGCAAGCTGATGAACGAAAGTCATTTATCCATGCGTGATGATTTTGACATGAGCTTGCCCGCCATTGATGACTTGGTCGAAACGGCACAAACATCAGGGGCACTAGGCGCGCGGCTGACAGGCGGCGGCTTTGGCGGCTGTATTGTTGCCTGTGTCGCCAAAGATGATTTAGAGGCGTGGAAAGACACAGTTCTGGCCGTTCACCCTGACGCGTTTTGGGTGTGTTAAAACACCGCTTGGATTAGAGCGTTTTTTCCCAACCCACTAATGTGTTTAGAATACCGTCATGATATTTTACCCATCGGAAGTGATTGACTTTATTTTTGTTCGGCCCTGTCGGCGTAAAGCGATGACGGGTTAGCGCGGCTTTAGGTAGTTTACCGATCAGATGATCCGTGGCGCTATGCGGCGCGAATGTGTCATTGTCTATTGAAAGCGCAAAGAGTGGAAAGCTGGCGTCAGCCATTTTCGCTTCGTAATTAATTGCGCTTCCCTTTGGTTTGAAACGCCCTGTTCGGCCTTGCCGAGCCCAATCCCGCATTATCGCCTTAGGCTGTTTGCCGCCAAATCCAATTTTGTCGCCCGGAAAATACCTGAAAAGCGCTGAGAGCAAAACAGAGCTTTGTGTCCCGAACCAAATTTTAAATTTCTGCGCGCCGGCATAGGCTTTGTACCATACGGAACCGCTTGCTATAATCGCGACAGCGGAAACACTGTTGGGATGCGCCGACGCATAGAGCAGGCTTAAATGACCCCCGAAGCTATGGCCCAACATAATCAGTTTTTTATCAGGACAATGTTCTTGGGCTGCGTCAATATAAGCGGGTAAGTCTTGCTCGAGTAACTCTTTATACCCGAACTTAGCTTTGGGGGCTTTGCGATTACTCGTCCCCTGCCCGCGCAAATCACAGAGCATGACCGAGTAACCCTGTTCTGCCAAAGCCTGTCCAACAGGTCGGTAATAGGCAGCCATCACACCCATAGCAGGGAGGAGAAAAAACAGAGTTGGATTCTGCGCCGGTCTTTGCGGCCGATAAAACAGTGCCTTTATCTCTGCCCCATCCGGCGATGTTATTGCAAGCGTCTCTGTTTTTATGGCATCTGCTTGCACAGGCCCTCCCAATCTATTTCATCAATAGCGGGAAAAGCTCTGGATTACCTAATATAAATTTTGTGACGAAATTTGTGCCAAAGCGCACATCACGGGCGAAGTGTTTCTTTTTATCACTGATGCATTTGAGCAGCATTTTACCCTGGGTGTTTAGCGTATGCGCCATATAATCCGTCTGCAGATTACCGTGCCAGACAACGCCGAGTTTATTCACGGTATAACGCTTGCCCTCATCCGATACGCAGCCTGCCTGTATATGGCCCTCCAGAGTTTTCATCGCAGGAGCGTAGCGATCGCAGTCTTTAAATTTATCCAAGAGCGATTTGTCGATTTCTTTGAAACGCGGAAACATGACCATAAGGCGGTCGAGTACACCGCTCATCCCGATGGGCTGCATGGTTGTCGATGAGACCCCATATTCATCAATATTGGCGATATAGTCTTCGATTTTATCCGGATTAATTGACACCATATCTTTGACATTGCCACGCGCCGCGCACCCTATGCCAATGATGTCCTGACGCCCGCAATGAGCGGTTTGATATTGAGAGGGTTTTGTATGTTTTGAAAAGGTCTCTGCGATCGTGTTGTGATAGCCGTGGCTCGTCATATAGTCATAGCCAAATTCCCGCATAGCCAATAACTGCCACATCGTGCCGGGCTGCTCCAGACGCTCTTTCATAATAAGCTTATGCATGGGGCGGTAAGGCAGATAGACTGTGCCGAAGAGGTCCGCTTCTTCGGGTTGATACTGATTGACTAGAATATCTAAATCTTTGACGAAGCCATCAAAGTCCTGCCCGGGTAAGTCATACATGATGTCGACGCAGCGATCGCCTTTGTAATTTATTTGTTCCAGCCCGTTGAAAAGCGCATCAATGTCTTCTTGATTATCGACGCGGCCAATTTGTTTGCGAAGGACAGGATCAAAGGTTTCAATACCAAAGGTCACGCGGTCAAAACCAAAGTCTTTGACGAGTTTCAGCTTCTCTATATCTTTGAAGCTCCGCGGCTCCCCCGTGAAGGTTTTCTCAATCGTGCCATAATTCGGAACGACCTTTTTCAAATGGGTAAAGAGCCGTTCCATGCCGCGATGCGACAAGGTTGAGGGCGTCCCGCCGCCAATGTAAATAGCCGTAAAGTTACGAGCCTGTACGTAAGCCTGCTCCATATACCAATCGATTTCTTTAATCAGGTAATCAACATAGAGATCGAGGCGGTCTTTTGATTGACGCGGATAATGGTTTTTGTTGAAATTACAGTAATGGCAAAAAGATTTACAATAGGGCACATGAATATACATCATGATGTCGTTGTTTAGGTTTTGCGTCGGGTCATTTAATTTGAGCAAGTTTTCGTTCACTTGCTCCCGCGTTTGCCAATCCCAATCCATCGTTCCGAAATTGGGCATGATAAAATGGGTAATCGCATAGAGCCTATCGAAGGGCGTTGGTTGCGGCGGGTTGGGGCCATAGTAAAGCGGAGAGAAATCAATTTTAGACATGGGCGGCCTCTTTCTTCTGGGCGGTATTTTCAGCTATACGGGATATCGCGGCGTTGGGAGATAACAGGCGTGCGACAGCCGCTTTGGCGGACTGGAAACAATTTTCTATTGATGCACCGCTCATGTAGTCTCCGGCGAGTTCCAATCCTTGGACAGGCAAGAGTGCGGCCTCTAATTGCGCGTGGAAATGCGCTTCATCTTGCGTATAGCCGCAGAGACCCTTCTCCCAATTCCGCAGTTTGAAAGCGCGGCAAGGGTTATTGTCGAGATTAAAGTAAGGACGGGCTTTGGCTTCTGCGGCAGTGAGCAGATAGGCGTCGTCAGGCCCCTCCGAGAGGAATTCCGCGGCCCTCTTTCCGCTGAGAGTATAACGCACTCGATTAAGGCATGTCAGACCATAAGCGCCGATATTGCTCAGAGGTGAGTCCGCGCCGAATGTTAGCGCCCGAATATCAGGCGTAAACACATCCTGCTCATACTCCGCAATAATGACAGCTACAGGGAAATAGCGAACGGGAGAGAGCGCCTGCGAGATTTCAGGAAAAGTAGGTTTCAGTAATTTTGCAGCGGCATAGGCAGGGGCGGCAATGATTACCCCGTCATAAGAATACTCACCCCTTAATGCCTTAAGCGTGAACCTTCTTTTATTTGCGGAAATGGTTTCCACGGTTTGGTGAAATTTCACGGATAGTTTTTTAATTCGTTCAAAGCGCTGAAAAATATCTGAAATAGATTTTTTTAACTGCTCATATTCGTCATTCAACATTTGCAAATGTGTGCCGAAATTCTCAGGCGCAATATCGGCCGGCTCTGCTCCGTTCATACGAACGGTCAGCGCACGGATAATCGTTTGAGAGAATTTCTGGGAAAATAAATCGGCGACGGTTGGGGTCTTTTCATCGCCTAAAGTTAGGCCGCCCGTATCGCCATAGCTGCGGTTCGCACTCACTTGTTTCATGAGACGTTTGAGCTTTATTAGGTCGGAGAGTTTACCCGAACGCCACAGCGTCAACGCTGATTTAATTTTATTCTGGGAATTAAATTTTTGGGGTGCTCCGCGAATGAGGCGCGCGGAGTTAATCCCGAAATATTCATAATCGGGCGTGCCATAACTTTCTAAGAATGCGCGAAATTCTGTATAGGCATAGCCAATATTTTTACCGCCAAAGCAAACCTCTTCTCCCAAAAGCGTGTCCACAGCCATGCGGCCACCGAGCCTATCCGATGCCTCATATATGTCGACGCTACTGCCTTGCTGCAAAAGGTAATGCGCCGCCGCCATGCCCGATACGCCGCCGCCAATAACCGCATATTTCGGGACGGTCATGACATTTGCTTTTCATAGCGTTTCAATAAACGCTCATGAATAAATCGAATATGACTTTTGTAGCGCACCAGCGCTTGCCCGTTTTGATAAAACGTCCCGTCAAAGGAGAGCGATTGTAATTTGCCTTTACGAGTAACCGGATTAAGCACCCGCGCCTCTATCAACACGTCATCCGTTAAATTGGCAAAACCCAGAAAGTGCATGTCACATCCGTCTAGAATGAAAGCCTGATCATAGCCGACATCCAAAAACAGATGCGGCACGGCGAGGCCCAATTGCCGGCCAGCTTCTATGATATAGAGGCCGGGGATATGGCGGCGATCATGTTCGAAAAAATAGGCGTGATCCGGCAGAACTCTGACCTGCCCGCGATAGAACGTTTCCCCGTGGACATTTTGCGTTTCTTCTAGCCAGCTCAGAAACCGGTTCTCGTCATCCGTTTTGTGAACATCCGCTTTGGACACCGAAATTTTCGATGAGGTTCCACGAGCGGAATCAATGGGCGCGATGGGCATTTTGATTTCGCTTTGAGCAGACATGCAAACACCCCAACATACAACTTATTAGGGAGTTCATATGAGTTAAACCTCAGGTCGTCAATACAATATTGCTCTTTATACGTGTATATATAATTGAACGCATCCAATCCCCCAATGTGGGCGGGCATTTAAATTACCAGAAGAATGTCAGGCCGTATTAAGGGCGGAGGTTCCAATCGGCCACAGCGCTTTGGCCGCGTGCATCAAGAGTCACAAGACCGTAAGCGCCCGTCGCAAGCTTATGTGTAAGCCCATCGGGTAAAGCCTGCGTGACGGCTTTTAAAATGAAACGGGCAATACCGTTACTCGTCACAACCAAAACTGGGCCTTGCGTTTTCGATTTTGCCAAATCGAAGAAGAAATCCCGCCAAGAGTGCGTGATGGCGTCTGCATCGACGATCCAGCCCTTAGGCGAAATGCACTCGCTATCCCAACGGGCAATGGCGTCTGCCCCTACCCGCGCGACCACATCGGCTTCAGGCTTATTTTCGTCAGGGCCGTAATCAATTTCTTTCAAGAAATCTGTTTTCTGGATGGCAAGCGGCTTTTCCTGCAACCCCGCCACCGCCTGCGCTGTTTGCAGGGTACGCAATAGCGGGCTGCTATAAATTTGCGAAAACTCAATAGACTTAAAATGCTCGCTCAATTTAGCCGCTTGAATTTGCCCCGAGTGAGAGAGCGGTAAATCTGTTCGCGCTCCGACACGGGTGACAATATCGCCTTTGTCAAAGGTATTGCCATGCCGCAGAATATAAATCTGGCGAACGCTCATGCGCTTATCCTAGTCCGATCCGCAGACAATCATGTACGGTCAAGAGGCCCATAATTTTTTTATCGGCATCCACGACAAAGAAGGACGTGATGCGGTATTCATTCATCAGACCCAAAGCCTCGCCCGCCAAACTATCGGGGGCAATGGTATGCGGATCAGGCGTGGCGACGTCGCCTGCGGTCTTATCCATCAATGTCGCCATATTTCGGCGCAAATCCCCATCGGTGATAATGCCTAATAATTTTCCATCCTTCGCCACGGCGCTGACACCGAAGCCTTTGGAGGTCATTTCGAGCAAAACCTCTTCCATCGACGCCGATGCGTCAAGAACGGGGAGGAGATCGCCTGTATGCATAATTTGTGAGGCCTTGACCAACGCCGCACCTAAACGCCCACCGGGATGCAGCGTGCGGAAATTATCTTCGCTAAACCCGCGCATTTTCATCAAGGTAATGGCGAGCGCGTCGGTCAGTGCCAAGGTACAGGTCGTCGATGTTGTCGGGGCCATACCGATGGAGCAAGCTTCTGCCGCATCCGGCAAAGGTAAGACAATATCAGATTGCTGGCCTAATGTGCTGAGGGGGTTACGCGTAATGCCGATGAGCTTAATTCCGAAGCGTTTGGCATGTGTCATCATATCGGCGAGCTCTTTTGTCTCCCCTGAATTCGAAATCAACACGATAGAATCAGCCGCCGCAATCATGCCTAAATCGCCGTGGCTGGCCTCGGCAGGGTGAACATAATGCGCAGGCGAGCCCGTAGACGCCAAAGTCGCCGCAAATTTTCGCCCGATATGGCCGGATTTTCCGATACCGGAAACAATGATGCGGCCTTGGGTGTTTTTGAGTATCAACACGGCTTTGCAAAAATCATCGGATAAATCCTCCGACATTTTAAGGATAGCCTGCGCCTCCAAGGTTAAAACCTCACGCGCCATAGATTTGATATCGTCAAAAGTCATATCCGGAGAAGACATAGCCATCCGTTTCCTAATTGCGTTTTAATAAACCCGTGCAGGGCGGTTACCTTATCCACGCTGAAAAATTAAGCGCTTATTCCAGTTAAGCGGCGCTGTGCGGGCTATAATAAGTTAATGACTGACGATGACGTCTACGTAGCTCGAGCCTCTCAAAAAACGCTTCATATACGCCCCCTGCAAAGCCATGCGCTTGAAGACTTATCTGGATATGATAAGTCAAAACCTTCGCAAAGAAGGGCCGTCAAAGAGATGATTTATGACTTGAAAGACGAGCCCATTATTGTTGTCGGCGGGGCGGGGTATATTGGCGCGCATGTTTGCAAGATGATTGCCGAGAATAACGGCCTACCCATTACATTTGATAATCTGTCTTCAGGTCATGCCCACGCCGTAAAATGGGGCCCGTTAGAAGCCATAGATTGTTGCGATATGGAAGCCTTACAGGCCGCCCTTACGCGTTACCCCGATGTCAAAACGGTTGTCCATTTGGCCAGCTCGATTGAAGTCGGCGAAGGGGAAAAAGATCCGGCAGGCTTTTATCATAATAATGTTGTCGGCGCGCTGAACCTTTTGGAAGCGATGCGCCAAGCAAGTTGCACGCATTTCGTTTTTTCGTCCACCTGCGCGACTTACGGCGAGTCGGATGTCATGCCGCTCACCGAAGACACGGTACAAAACCCGTTTTCCGTTTACGGTAAAACCAAGCTCGCCATTGAACATATGATACAAAGCTACCACAGAGCTTATGGCCTGAATTATGTCACGCTGCGCTATTTCAATGCAAGCGGCGCGGACGTGAGCGGAGAGATTGGCGAGGAGCATGATCCTGAAACTCACCTTATCCCGAATGCGCTGAAAGCCGCCGCAGGGCTTGGTAAAGCGATGAAATTATTCGGTACAGATTATGACACCCCCGACGGCACCTGTATTCGCGATTATATTCACATCAATGATATTGCTCTCGCGCATATGCTAAGCTTCAAAGAATTTGCTAACGGCTTAACCCAGGCCGAAGTCAATATAGGCACCGGCAAAGGCGTCAGTAATTTGGAAATTCTTGAGACGATTAAAAACGTCACAGGCATGGCCGTGCCTTATGAAGCAGCGCCGCGCCGCGAAGGGGATCTGACCCGGCTTTACGCCGATGCGAGCCACGCAAAATCCGTCTTAGGATTTGAGCCCCAGCATTCAGATTTAAGGAACATTATAGAGACAGCTTGGGCGTTTCACAAAGACAAGTGGAACGTGTCTTAATCTATCTCTATTTTGTGGCCGTCTTTATTTTGTTTCCAAAAAGCCATTCTCTTCCAAATACGCCACAATCATTTCGGCGGCGTCTTCTGCGCTCATCTCGACCGTGTTGACTGTAATTTCAGCGTTTTTAGGGGTTTGATATTCACTGTCGATACCGGTGAAGTTTTTAATCTCTCCGGCGCGGGCCCGTTTATAGAGACCTTTCACATCGCGGGCTTCAGCGACTTCAAGTGGCGTGTTGACGAAGATTTCAATGAACTCACCTGCCTCGACCATTTCGCGCACAGCGCGGCGCTCCGCACGATAAGGCGAGATAAAGGACGCCATAGTAATAAGGCCCGCATCCACCATGAGTTTTGACACTTCTCCGATGCGGCGGATATTTTCAATCCTATCGGCTTTGGTAAAACCAAGGTCACGGTTCAGGCCGTGACGTACATTATCACCGTCCAAAGCATAAGTATGTTTGCCCATGGATTGCAGGCGTTTATCGACCAAATTGGCGATCGTCGATTTGCCTGAACCGGATAAGCCCGTAAACCAGAGCAGAGCAGGCTTTTGCATTTTTTGCTCGGCCCGCGCAGCCTTATCCGTCGCCATGTCTTGCCACACAACATTTTGCGAGCGCCTCAAAGCAAATTGCAATGTCCCGACCCCAACGGTGGCGTTGGATTGACGGTCAATCAGGATAAACGCGCCCGTCTGGCGATTGTCTGTATAGGCATCAAACGCGATGGGTCTTGATAGGCTGATATTCGCCACACCGATTTCATTAAGCTCAAGCGTCTTCGCCGCGACTTCGGAAAAATCATTGATATCGATACGATGTTTAAGCGTCGTAATGGATGCATTCGTACTCGTATTTATGGTCTTTAAAATATATTGGCGGCCGGGGAAAAGCTTGCTCTCATCCATCCAGATAATTTGCGCTTGGAATTGATCAGCCTGTTCTGTCGGCGCGTCCGTACGGCAGATAATATCGCCGCGCGAAATATCGATTTCATCATTGAGCGTGAGCGTCACCGCCATTGCTTCGCGCGCCGTCTTCTTATTCCCGTCATAGGTCACAATGTCTTTAACGGTGGAGCGCTTGCCTGATGGCAGGACAATAATCTCATCGCCTTGATGAATGACGCCCGAGGCGATTGTGCCCGAAAAACCTCTGAAATCCAGATTAGGACGGTTCACCCACTGGACGGGCAGACGGAACGGCGCGTCCAATGTATCGGTTTCCACATCCACCGTTTCCAAATAATGCAATAAGGTCGGGCCGTGATACCAGCAAGCATTCTCGGACCGCTTGATAACGTTATCTCCGTCCAAGGCTGACATGGGGATACAGGTGATATCTTGAAAACCGAGATCCGCCGCAAAGCGTCTGAACTCAACATCAATGTCATTATAAACAGTCTGATCGAAACCGTTTAAATCCATTTTATTCACCGCGACCACCACATGACGAATACCCAAGAGGGACGCGATATAAGCATGACGCCGCGTTTGCTCCTGCACGCCATAACGCGCATCAATCAGCAAAATAGCCACATCCGCCGTAGAAGCACCTGTCGCCATATTCCGAGTATATTGAACGTGGCCGGGCGTATCAGCGACAATAAATTTGCGTTTATCGGTTGAGAAAAACCGATAGGCGACATCAATGGTAATCCCCTGTTCGCGTTCTGCTGCGAGACCGTCCACGAGCAGGGCCAAATCCATTTTATCGCCTTGCGTGCCGGATTTTTTGGAATCCTTTTCGATGCTGGCAAGCTGGTCTTCATAGATAAGTTTTGAATCGTATAGCAAACGCCCGATTAGTGTAGACTTCCCGTCATCGACAGAGCCGCAGGTGATAAACCGCAGGAAGGTTTTATTTTCCTGTGCCTGTAAATAGGCCTCTATATCGGAGGCAATAAGATCGTCGAGATGGGCCATTAGAAATACCCCTCTTCTTTTTTCTGCTCCATTGACGCGCCGACATCAGAGTCGATGACGCGGCCTTGGCGCTCAGATGTTGTGGTGAGAAGCATTTCCTGAATCACATCAGGCAAGGTTGCGGCCTCGCTCTCGACGGCGCCCGTTAACGGATAACAGCCGAGCGTACGGAAACGCACGGATTTCATATCAGGCACTTCGCCCGGCTCTAGCGGCATACGCTCATCATCCACCATAATCAGAACGCCGTCGCGCTTAACAACAGGGCGCGGCTTGGACAGGTAAAGATCAGGAATTTGAATATTCTCGCGGTGAATATATTGCCAGATATCCAGCTCCGTCCAATTGGATAGCGGGAAGACCCGCATGCTTTCGCCCTTCTGGACGCGGGTATTGTAGAGATTCCAAAGCTCAGGACGCTGGTTCTTTGCATCCCATCTGTGGTTCACGCTTCGGAAAGAGAAAATCCGTTCTTTCGCGCGAGATTTTTCTTCATCGCGCCGCGCACCGCCAAAAGCCGCATCAAATTTGTGTTTATCCAGTGCCTGCTTCAGCCCTTGTGTCTTCATGATATCTGTATGAACGGCTGAGCCATGCGTAAACGGCCCGACACCTTCGCGAATGCCGTCAGGATTAGAATGAACGATGAGCTCCATTCCGATTTCTTTGGCGCGGCGATCGCGAAATTCTATCATTTCCTTGAACTTCCATGTCGTATCAACATGCATAAGCGGAAATGGCGGAATAGACGGGAAGAAGGCTTTCTCTGCCAAATGCAACATGACCGAGCTATCTTTACCGACAGAGTAGAGCATTACCGGATTTTCGCATTGCGACGCCACTTCGCGCATGATGTGGATGCTTTCGGCCTCGAGGCGATCCAAATGCGATAGGCTTAGCCCTGCGTTTGAACGCGCCTCAATCTCAAGACGGCCCAGGCTGAGCAGAGCCTGTTCTTGCGTCTTTGTCGTGACAGAACCACCGCCCTGCAAACGGGAAATCGTTTTGCCGTCATTGAAGATTTTACGGGACAAGGTCGAGAGCGACTGTCCCGTCGCCTCGGCCAACGCCTCAATTCGTTGAATAATCTCGCTGCTCATAATGCCTCACGCTATAATCGTGGGACATTTCCCACGCGTTATCTGCGAGGCGGCATAGGCGGGAATGTATCAGGAGTCAATTCACGTGTGGGATTCCTCCCACGATTGTGATTTGCTGTGAGTGTTGCCCGCAAAGCATCCGCTTCACTCGCGGCGCAGAACAGGTGGTAGAAGGTACTAGAGGGCATTGTCTCCGTCAGTGTTTTTCCCTCAGAGGAGAGCTTATCAATCCATCCCCCCCAAGGCGGCGCATTCAGATAATGCGTAAAAAGCCCGTCTATGGCATCCGTCGCAGCCTGATATGAGGCCGGGCGCTTATCGGACATCGCTTTGACAATCGCGGCCTTGAGCCATTCTGTCTGCGGCCATGTGCGAGACGTTAAAGGCGATGAGTCGCCGTTCAAGGCCACCGCGTCGCTTAACAAGCCCAATTCCGAATTCCAGCCATAGTCTATCGCCGAGTTATAGAGATCATCTCGATAGTGACGCGTATCCTGTCCTGACAAACGGCTATATTGATACAGAAGCCAAACCCATTCCATCATATGACCCGGCTCTAACGGCCCGCCATCCTCTAATGGGGTCCAGTCAGGATTAAAATGCTCTAACAATACCTTGTTGTGTGAGTCGTAAAAATGTGCCCGAAACAGGCCGAATATAGATTGCGCCTGTAAGAGGAATTTTGCATCCCATGTCACTTCGTAAAGCGCCAAAAACGCTTCGAACAAATGCATATGCGGATTTTGACGCCGCGTTTGACTCTCCGGCGAAGGCAGGGCTTCATACCACCCGCCATTGTCAGCCTTTAAATGCTGGTCGAGGAAATCGACAGTCGCTTCGGCCAAGTCCAAAGCCGCTTCGTCTTTAAAGGCTTTATAACGCCAAGCGGCGGCCAAGAGTAAAAAGGCCTGCGCATAGAGGTCGCGCGTGTCGTCCCACACTTTGCCCTGCCCCGTGACCAGATGCGCACAGCCCCGGCTCGCTTCGCTATCGATAAACGCGCCGCCGCCGCTCCCTGCTCCCGTGGCAAAATCCCAAGCATGATCAGCGGCAGAGCTGGCTCCCGCATACCACCCCAAATACGCCGCATGGCTATAAGCATAAGCCTGACGGAACTGGACACGCACGCGGCGGAGGTGATGAAAATCCGGTCGGCCCGTCATATCCAAATGCTCGGCAAAGCCGCCCATTGGGTCTCTGGATTGTACATCCCAATATTTCAAAGCGTCCTTACTCCAGGCCGTAAACCTCTCACTGGCTTTAATAAAAGCCAGTTCAGCATCATTCGCTCTAAATAATTTTTGTGTCTGAACGACCATTCAAAACCCTTCCACCGAGGGAAGAGCTATAGCGGAATGAGTCAAATTTTCGGTTAAACGCGCCTTATGCTGGCCTTAACCTTAACGGGTAACCTTTCGATAATGAATGCATCATCAGGGACAAAACAAGTGTAGAATGACCACCTTGAAAAATCGCCTTCGTTTTTCTTTTACCTCTTTCCCATAAGAGAGATTGACCTGTTTAATAATGAGGCTTCGCGCCCGGGAAAGACGACAATGCCCATTACACCCGTAATTATGTCCGGCGGGGCCGGAAGCCGTCTTTGGCCTGTTTCTGATGGGGACACCCCGAAACAGTTTCTGGCTTTAACGGGTGAGCAGACCATGTTGCAGGAAACGGCGGCCCGTCTTCAAAGCCCGCTCTTTAACAATAAAATTGTTTTTCTCGCCAACGCAGCGCAGTCGGATTTAATTACGCAACAGATTGGGGCGCAGGACCATATCATCATCGCTGAACCGTGCCGGCGTAACACCGCCGCCGCCGCGACGGCAGCCGCCCTCTATGTGGCCGACCAAGCCGAGGAAGGCGATGATTTACTGCTGCTGGCTCCCGCTGATCACGTCATTACAAATCCCGAGGCTTTCCATGAGGCAGTGAGCAAAGCCCGGATAGCCGCAAAGGATGGCTATATTGCGACCTTCGGCATTCAACCCGACAGTCCCGAAACAGGCTATGGTTATATTAAACGCGCCAACGCCATTGGTGACGGCATTTTCTCTGTTGAAGCCTTTAAAGAAAAACCGGATTACGAAACCGCGCAAGCCTATTGCGATAGCGGAAATTATGATTGGAACTCAGGTATCTTCTTATTTTCGGCGCGGCACTTCTTGCGCGAGATAGAACAGTTTGAACCCGACATCGTAAAAGCCGTACAGCAGGCTTATGATACAGCAGTCATAGACGCCTCTGTCATTGCCTTAGATAAAGCCGCGTTTGAAACATCGCCTTCAACCTCTATCGACTATGCCGTGATGGAACGCACAGACTGCGCCGCAACCGTACCCTGCTCTATCGGGTGGAGCGATTTGGGGAGTTACAAAGCTTTGCAAGAATTGCGCAGAGCCTTGAACGCCTCCGCCGCACCAAAAGACACACTATTCCACGATGCAGAAAATTGTCTGGTTTTATCGGACGGGCCGCAGGTCAATATTATTGGCCTGGATAATATCGGCGTCATTATTGATAAGGGGCGCGTTCTCGTTCTGGATTTAGACAAATCCCAAGACGTCAAACATATTGCGGAAGCGCATAAGAAAGCCCGCTCATAAAAAAAGCCCGCAAGAGAGCGAGCCTTTAAGAGTGATATTTGCGGCAAGCCTATTCCGTTGAGGGCTTAAACAAGCTCTCAAGCGTATGTTCGACTTTGGGCTTTTCTGTCGGCAACGGAGCCTGTTCAACGGGCTTTAATGTTTCGCCGCCTTCTTCTGCGCGCGCGCGCCCTCACCTTGCGCGGCCAAATCGGCCACAGCCATCACAGCATAT
>CAZMEN010000004.1:51300-93854 GCA_964565335.1 uncultured Algimonas sp.
TTCTTCTGCGCGCGCCGCATCTTCTTTGGCTTTTTTCTCAGCTGCTTTTTTCACAAGCGCGTCTAAGTCAATTTGCGAACATAATCCGAGCGATACAGGATCGGTTGGGTTGATTGTATTGATTTTCCAATGCGTCCGCTCACGAATGGATTTAATGGTCGGTTTCGTCGTCCCGATAAGTTTCGAGATTTGCGCATCCGTAATCTCAGCATGGTTGCGGACAAGCCACGCAATCGCATCAGGACGGTCCTGACGGCGCGAAAGCGGTGTATAACGCGGGCCTTTTTTCTTGGTCTTCGGCTTCAAATCATCAGAGTCAAATTTATTGGCCTTCATAGCGTAATTTGGATCACCTTCGGCTTTTTCAATTTCTTCGCGGCTGACCTGCCCATTGGCAATCGGGTCCGCTCCGCGGATGCCTGCGGCCACATCGCCATCGGCAATGCCTTCGACTTCCAGAATATGCAGAGAACAAAACTCGCTAATCTGTTTGAATGTCATAGCTGTATTATCAATCAACCAAACGGCGGTTGCCTTAGGCATTAAAATCTGTGTCATAATCGGCCTCTCTCTATTTAAGCCATTAAAAAAACCCCGCTCGGCGGGGTCATTTTGCTCGAAATCAGCCATTTGCTTCTTTCGAACGAAGGGATACATACGCTATTGACGTTAAAAAGCAAGTCAAAAGCCCATCCCCTTATAGAGTGTGACGGGCCCGCCCATCGCAGCCTAGGAGAGCCAAATGACGGATGACACACCCTTGAACCAAAGCGGGACAATCACCGTGGGAGAAGACCTCTATGGTGTTTCAATTCATGAATTGGAGGCCCGCATCGTGATTTTCAATGCGGAAATTGCTCGTGTCGAACGGGAATTGACGAAAAAACGCGCCGAGCGCGAAGCCGCCGATAGCGTTTTTGGAGGTAAAAAATAAAAAACACCCAATTGGTGGCATTAAATTTAACTATTTAGCACAGTTATTAATGCTTGTATGAAAGTTTGGCGCAGACCTTGCAACCCGAAGCACGAACTCGCAATATCGTGCTGAAAAAGAGATTATATGAATGTCGGAAATCCCCTGTCACCTACGCCTAACTCTCTCCAGTCCCCCGTTTTAAATACACCTTCTTCTATGAACTCATACGTCCCGATAGCGCCCGACACTTTGACCCCACAAGCAGAAGCCCGCTTGTTGGAGTTTACCCGTTCGGAATTGTTTTCAAAGACCTTCCGTGAGGGCATGGATATGGTTGAAGAAACCGCCGCCTATCTTGATGGGCCCGGACGTCAGGACGCGAAGACACTCTCCCGTAATGATTCAATGATTTACGCCAGTCAGTCTATGCGGCTTACGACACGGTTGATGCAAGTGGCGAGTTGGCTTTTGGTACAGCGCGCTTTAAAAGAAGAAGAAATGAGCCTGACCGAGGCCCGCGCTGGAAAATATCGTTTAGCGCCTGAGACCAAGTCAGATGAAACTCTCAGCTTTTCCGACCTCGCAAAAACGGCCTACGCTTTGCCGGCACGTTTACTTGATCTTTTAGCCCGCTCAGAAGCGATTTATGAGCGTATCGCCCGCCTTGACCGTTCTCTTTACGGCACGATTGCTGCGCAGCAAGGCAATACAGTTGCCGACCAAATTGGCCGTCTGGAAGCCGCCTTCAGGCCGCAAGACTAAACGACGAGCCCTTTAGTTTAGCCATACCCAATAAAAAAGGCCCCTCTTGGGGGCCTTTATCATTTGAGGTTTTGTAAAACGGCGAATTAAACGCCAAACCCTGCAAATTTGTCTTTGAAGCGAGAAACGCGGCCGCCGCGATCCATCAATTTCGCATCACCGCCCGTCCAAGCCGGGTGGGTTTTGGAATCAATATCGAGGGACAGAACGTCGCCTTCTTTGCCCCAAGTCGAGCGTGTTTCGTAAGTTGATCCGTCAACCATTTTGACAGTGATCATGTGGTAATCTGGGTGAATATCTTTTTTCATAATGTGGCTCCTAAGCCTCTGGTCACGGGTTTGCGTTAAAAGGTCCCCCGCTCGGATGAGGCGATATAGGCGAGGATTAGAAAATCGTCAAGCGACTCTCTGACTAAGAGAGCAATGAATAAGATGGGCAGTCAATAAAGCTGACTACGGGCTGACAATCTCTCTCAAGGCTTTGAGCTGCGTTAGCAAAGGACGCGCCTCTGTGATCGGCAAACAACTCGGCGCATCGCAAAGAGCCGCATCGGGGTCTGAATGAAATTCAAGGAAGACCCCATCCGCGCCTGCGGCTACCGCCGCCTTAGCTACGATAGCTACGCCGTCACGGCGTCCACCTGTTGAGGCTCCGCCCGTGCGCGGGTCTGCGCCCGGCAATTGCACAGCATGGGTGGCATCAATCGTAACAGGTGGGCCAAGTTTTTGCATTTCGCCAATCGCAAGCGGGTCAACAATGAGGTTGTTATAGCCGAAACTCGACCCACGTTCACAAAGAATAATCTGATCCGCGTCATAGGTTTCACGAATTTTCGAGACGATGTTTTTACAATCCCATGGCGCAAGGAATTGCGCTTTTTTCACATGGATAAGCGCGCCTGTTTGTTTGGCAGCCTCTGCCATGGCCGTGACCAAATCTGTCTGGCGGCAGAGAAAAGCGGGAAGCTGAATAATCTCGGCTACTTCGGCGACCGCCATAGCCTGCGCTGGTTCATGCACATCGGTGCAAATCGGCACGTCCAGTTTGGCCTTTATACGGCTTAGCATCTCAAGGCCCTTTTCAAGGCCCGGCCCGCGGAAAGAGGAAATAGACGACCGATTCGCTTTATCAAAACTCGCCTTGAACACATAAGGCAAGCCGAGGTCAGCACAGACGGCTTTCAATTCCCGCCCCATCGCCAACGACTCATCAAGGCTCTCCAGAACATTACATCCCGCAATCACGGCGAGAGGCAGACCCCGTCCGACAGACCAACCAGATTTATGAGTGACCTGTTTCATAGGAACTAACCCACGCGCTCCATCAGCGGTTTGAATAGAGCTTCATTCGTGCAGATCACATCGCCTGTTTTCAGTATATCACCACCTGAGAGGCTTTCGACGCGGCAGCCGGCTTCTTGGGCAATCAATATACCTGCGGCGATATCCCAAGGGGCGAGGCCGCGTTCCCAGAACCCGTCATAACGCCCTGCGGCTGTCCAAACCAAATCCAATGACGCGGCGCCCATGCGGCGCACGCCTGAGCTATGCCCCATAACCTGATGCAGCTCTTTTAAAAACTTCGTATGACCCGGGCGGCCCAGAAACGGAATACCGGTCGAGAATAGAGAATCTTGGAAAATATCGCGTCGCGATGGCCGCAGACGACGATCCGTGCCGCCGCGCGTACCATCATTGACAAAAGCCCCTTTATTTTTCTCTGCGAAAAACATTTCATCTGTGATGGGGTTATACACGAGGCCCGCCACAATCTCTTTGGGATTGCCATCTATTTCTCGCTCCAAAGCAATGGAAATCGCGAAATGCGGTATACCGTGTAGGAAGTTCGTCGTTCCGTCGAGCGGGTCAACAATGAAACGATGCGTTTTGTCAGAGCCCTCTATCTCGCCGCCTTCTTCCAAAAGAAAGCTATAACCGGGACGGTCGCGTTGCAGGTTCTCGACAATCACCTCTTCGGCTTTTTTATCGGCGCGAGACACAAAATCAGCAGGCCCTTTGCGGGAGACCTGTAAATGCTCGACTTCGTTAAAATCGCGCAGCAAATTGCGCGACGCTTTACGCGCCGCATTTTGCATAACGGTCATAATTGCAGAAAGATTGGCCATAATCAGTCAGCCCGTTTGACGTAGGAACCGTCTTCTGTGTTGATGATGAGACGCTCACCCACGCCCACAAAAGGCGGCACGTTAGTACGCACGCCGTTTGACATAATAGCGGGTTTGAAAGAATTCGCCGCTGTCTGGCCTTTCACGACCGGCTCGGTCTCAGAGACTTCCAAAACAACCTGCTCAGGCAATGCAACGCTAATGGCGCGCTCTTCGTAAAACTCAACTTCGACAGACATACCATCCGTCAGATAAGCAGCCGCGTCGCCGACAAATTCAGACTGTAGATAAATCTGCTCATAATTTTCAGAATTCATAAAGACGAGCATGTCGCCTTCGGGATAAAGATAAGTGTGCGTTTTTTGATCCAGGCGGACGCGCTCTACGGTTTCAGCGGCGCGGAACCGTTCATTTAGCTTTCGTCCATCCAAAAGGTTTTTGAGCTCGACCTGATTAAACGCGCCGCCTTTGCCGGGCTTGACTGCATTACATTTTACCGCAACCCAAAGCGTGTCTTGGTGCTTGATAATATTGCCGGGTTTTATTTCATTGCCATTCATTTTCATGAGAGCGCTCTTTTCTTTCTAAATCGATAAAGATGCGGGACATCCCAGACCTTCATCGAAGAGGCAGTCGCCCCTTTATCAATATGGGCGCTCCCTATCAGGCAAAAGAAAAAGGGGCAAGCACGGCTTGCCCCTTCTTATCAGCGCATGAGGCCTGCGAATTTATTTCGCTAACGCCAGTTTCGTATCCGGTGACGTAATATTATCAGCGACATTTCGTTCAATGAGCAAGCGGCGCGGGTCAAGTAATATATGTGTCGGTTTCTCCGGCACAATAAAACTCACCGTGCTTTCACGTTCACTGACGCGGATACGTTCCAATGCCATCCACTCATCACCAAATTTATCTTTAGGATCTTCGGTATAAAAGCCGACTTCAAGCCACTCATTAAGCGTCTCGCCATCCATTTCGGTCACGGATGTTTCCTCTCCGTCTTCTTCGGAGGCGAGTTTCTTATCCAAATAAAGCGGGAAAGTGACTTTGAATGTGTCGCCTTGCGCTTCAATTTGAATGTCCTCTTCTCCGAATTTCATATCCCAGAAGGTAATGCGTTCAAAGTAGTCGTCAATCAACTGATGGTAATCCGGCCCAGCGGCGTCTTTCAGATATTGTACGACTTCAAGTGTTGTCGCATAAGGCGGGCCTTTTCCGCCGAAATCATTTACGAGACGGCGCATCGCGCCCTGTAAATTTTCGTCTCCGATATAATAACCTAAGCCCCAAAAGACCCAGCTCGCCTTTTGGTAATCGAGATATTGCTTGCCCTCAGTTTTTGCCAAAGGCGGCTCATCATCGCTGTCGAATGCGCGATTGACCAAATATTGTTCCATTGAGCGTTTTTCGACCATACGGCGCATCTTTTGATATCCGTACACATTTCGATAAGCCAGAATAGAAGCGTTTTCTGTTAGGCCTTCGGACATAAAGTTCGCGCCCAAAGTATCCGCCGGAACAACTTGGTGAGCGAACCATTGATGCCCGATTTCATGCATGGTGACATAGGTCGCAAAATCAATCGTCTCATTATTTTCGGGGTCGCCCGGATCCATTGTAAAACCGATATTCTCCGAAAATGGAACGGTTCCAGCAAAGGCCTGTGCAAAGCTCGCATAAGGAAATTCCATTACGCGCAGCTGCGCATATTGATACGGTCCATAGGTCGTTGTGTAGGTATCAAATGAATCCTTCATGGCCTGCATCATCAGGTCGATGTTATAGTCATGCCCCTTGTGAAAATAGATACGCAAATCAACATTGTCACCATCGGGGTTTTCCCAAACATCTTCTGCGACCTCATAGTCCGCAGACATGAAGTTGAAGAAATTCAAAATGGGGTTGATGGCTTCGTAATTACGGCAATAACGATCATCGCCAACACGCTCATCACCCATTAATTTTCCGGGGGCTATCGGAATTTGGCCAGCATCTGTGCAAATTCGAGCTTTGAAATCAACATAGTCCGCGGTGCCGCCAAACAGGTTCCGCTGGCGCGCCTCAACATCGGTACGCTTGGCCATTTTTTCCCGTTCGCCAAGGTCATATTTTCGGCGGGTATCGGGATTGCGCAAAAAGCCATTCCGCGACAGACCTATGCTTGGCATGACTGAGCCATTATTCACAAAGGTACCGTTCTTGCGAATAATTGAGCCGTCGCCCAGACGCGGCGCGTGATAAAATGTTTCAAAGTCCATTCTCGTTGTTTGGCCCGGCGCTAAAGGCGGATCGAACTTATAAATTCGCGGATCATATTCCGCTATTTTTTTGGCTAAATCCGACTCCATATCGTGAGTGGCACCGGTCAGTGTCAGGCGCCGTATGTCTTCTTCGTGTCCTGTTGGCGGATACACGAATATACGCTTAACTGGCTGGTCGGTTTTATTTTCAAGAATGTAATGCCCCTTAACAACACCTTCTTGGCGGCTTGGGAAGAAGTCCACTTCTGTTTCTACAGAGATGATTCTTGGCAGTGGGTCTTTCTCTTCAATAATGGGCTTTGCCAGTTTCTCCCACGCAACACGTCGCAATTCTCTTTCTTTCTGATTACGGAATTCACCGTTCTCATAAGACTTATAAATATGAACGCCTGACCCGATAAAGGTGGCCAAAGCCAAAGCTGCGATAGTCCCGGTTACGGGCGTGATGCGTTTGGTGAAGTGTTTAAGTCGGCTCAATAATCCTGCCTGCAATCCGCGGCGCCATATCCATACGGAGAAGACCCCGAGGGCAAGAACACAAGCGCCCCAATATAAACCAAACCAAGAGGCTCTCAAAACACCGCCAAATCCTGACATCTCAGAATAGGCGCCAGGGGTCACTGCTCCGAACAACATCATCGGATGGAAAAATGGGAACATGGGCAGGATAATGGTCAGAAAGATTAACCCCCCCGCCCCGGCCAACATTCCAACAATTCGGTTCGGCGCAAAATTTTGTAGGAACATAACAAGCAAGGTTTGAAAAGCGAACAACATACCAAAGCTGAACAAGCCAATGCGGAAGTAAGTCATGCCAACAGTCGGGACTTCGCCGCGCGTCAAGGCCATCTGCGCCCCCATACTGGCAATCAATCCCGCCGCAATAATTGTAAAAATGGCCGCGACGAGAGAGAACCATTTAGCAGCCAAAAATGTCCAGTCCTTTGCTGGGGTGGCGTCCAATATGTGATGGAACTTCGCCACGCGGTCGCGCCACATAATCTCGCCGCCGAAAAAGACCATAACAATCAGCATGGGCAGTCCCAAACTCCCAAGAGCCAATTGGGCCATGCGCGTACTAATTAAGAGCTGTTTTTGCGGGGCAAAGAAGATTTCAATACAAAGGATGAAAGCAAACAACGAGACAGCAATACCCACCAAAATCATGAAAGCCGTGCTGCGGATTGTTGTCAAATATTCAAATGTGAAGCGTTTTTTGAAGCTGGCTAAGTCAAAGCTTAACCCCAAATTGGGCGAAACAGGCGCGAGGTTCATCTCGCCTGTCGGGATGTAATCATCTTTACGTTTCTTTGTTTTTCTGAACACAATTCCGCGTGTCGAGAAAATATAGCCCAGAGCAAATAGGGCAATTCCGATACCGCCCCATAAGAGGCGGTTCAAACCGACATGCCCCATTATGGGCGCCAGACGCGTATTTTGCTCTGCCGCAGGCCAAAACTCGACGACATTTGCTAGGGCCGTAGTCCCAAAAGGGTCAATCAATGACGATAAGATTTCGGGTGCATCCGCAGCCGCCAGGGATGACATCAAGTAGAAAACGACGAGGCCCACAGCCGAGACATAGACCAGCGTTTTATTACGGCTCAATACGGCGATAGCGGTATAAAAACCCACCACAAAAAGTGTATTAATTATGACGAAAATGAAAGTGGGCTGCAAATAATACATCGCATTAAACGGGCCAAACGTTTCTTTATCAGCCCAAGGCGCAATTTCGCCGAAGAGTGTACCGACCACCATAGCAAACACACATAAAAACGTCGCGAGCCACGCGCCGAAAAATCGACTAAAAATCATCTGCGGTGTTGTAACGGGCGTCGCGTGCACAATTTCCAACATTTTGTGGTTATCATCACGCATTACACCCGCGACGACAAAAACAGCCGCAAAGAAAATACTCAAAACGCTAATAAATGAAATCGTTCCGGCGAGCGTAATAGCGCCGTTATTTTTAATCTTTCCACCGCCCTCCGTAGAGAGCGCAATAAAATCAACGGAGGCCGCCAAAAAGCCGAAAACAGCCATTAAGAAGATAGCAATCCAGAATCCAAATTGACGGATTTGTAGCGAGAGCTCAAATTTAAGAAGGTCTTTAAACATTATGTTTCTCGCCTCACACAAGCTTATAGAGATGAGCGAAATAGGCATCTTCGAGCACCACATCGCCTTGCTCAAAACCCGGCCCGGGGCGGTCATCTGATAGCACAGAGACAATGACGCCGCCCGTTAGGAAGCGTGAAGATAAAAACGGCATTGACTTTTTGAGGGCGTCAGCTTCTTCCTTATCCACTTGTTTCCGCCAGACTTTGCCCTCGACTTTATTAATAAGTTCCTCGGGCGCGCCTCTGACAATGATTTCGCCGTCGCCCATAATCGCCATATCGGGGCACATATCACGTACATCTTCGACAATATGAGTCGATAGCATAATGATTTTATCTTCTGACGCTTCGTGCAAAAGGTCTAGGAAACGTTGACGTTCAAAGGGGTCTAAGCCAGCGGTTGGCTCATCAACTATGAGTACTTTCGGATCCCCCAAAAGCGCTTGCGCGACACCAAAACGTTGACGCATCCCGCCGGAATATGTGGCCACAGAAGCCGTCCGGTGCGTGATTAAATTCACGTTTTCAAGGAGCGCCATGATTTGCGCCTCACGTTCCTTTTTATTCGTCACGCCTTTTAAAATTGCGATATGGTCCAATAGGGCGAGGGCACTCATTCGGGGATAAACACCAAAGTCCTGCGGTAAGTACCCCAATTGGGAGCGCATGACGGTGGGGTCTTCGACGATATCCACCCCATTATATGTGATGGTTCCATCATCAGGTTGCTGCAAGGTCGCCAAGGTCCGCATTAAGGTCGACTTCCCCGCGCCGTTCGGGCCTAATAGACCGAACAAACCCGGCTTTAAATCCAAACTCACATTATTGAGCGCATGTACGTCGCCAAAACGTTTATTAATCGCATTAATCGAAAGCATAGCCGAACCTTTATCGAACTTCAGTAGAGGTAACGCTTAGATTAGGCAGAATATTATCGAAAAACAACGATTATTTCCGTTTAACGATAAAAACCAAAGGATTGGCAGTCTCGACACTGATAAAGCCCCGAATTTCCAAAGCGAAAGGTCACAAAAACTTAAATCGCTTTTCTCAAAAAATGCCTTATATAATGAGCGGGTATGGAAAAGACCGCCACATTGCCCAGGCTCACTTATAATTTCGCCCGCACCCAAGGCGTGTTGGTGACACATGACGAAGCTGGCCAGCCCATTATTTTGCATCGACCGCAAGCCCAGCCCGCTTCTTTGCGCGAAGCACGGCGAGCCGTGGGCCATCCGCTCGCCAAACAAGAAGTATCCCCGTCTGTTTTTGAAACGGCGCTCTCCAAAGCCTATGCCCAGAATGATCTGTCTAGCGCGTCGGAAGACGCCATAGGCGGCGAAGATTTAAGCGCTCTAGCGGACGGCCTTCCCAAGACCTCGGACCTTCTCGATAATTCTGATGATGCGCCTGTCATTCGTTTGATCAACGGTATTCTGCAGGAAGCCATCCGCGCCCGCGCCTCGGATATTCATATCGAGCCCTATGAGCAGCGCCTCTCTACGCGCTTTCGGATTGACGGCACATTGCAGGAGCGGTTGAGCCTCCCTGCTCGTCTTGCTCCCGTTTTAGTCAGCCGCGTCAAAGTTATGGCGCAGCTGGATATTGCCCAGAAACGCGTGCCGCAAGATGGGCGCTTTTCATTGAATTTGGGCCAACGCGCCATTGATGTGCGCGTATCGACACTGCCGTCGCGCCACGGCGAACGGCTCGTGATGCGGATTTTAGAAAAGGACAGCGCGCGTCTCGCCCTACCGGAATTAGGCATGGGGCCGGAGCTTTTGGAATCCTTTAAAGGCGCGCTTGCGCGGCCAAACGGCATTATCCTGGTCACAGGGCCAACGGGGTCGGGTAAAACGACCACGCTATACGGCGCTTTGTCAGAGTTAAATGACGGCTCTCGGAATATCCTGACGGTCGAAGATCCCGTTGAATATGCCTTGGATGGCATTGGGCAAACGCAAGTCAACGCGTCCATTGGCATGAGCTTCGCCGCAGGCTTACGCGCAATTTTACGCCAAGACCCTGATGTCGTGATGGTCGGCGAAATTCGAGACTCTGAAACGGCCGAGATAGCTGTACAGGCCTCCCTCACAGGGCATTTGGTTCTCTCAACGGTTCATACAAATTCAGCCATCGCCGCTATCGCCCGATTGCGCGATATGGGTGTGGAACCGTTTCTTTTAGCCAGTACGATCACGGCCTTAGTCGCCCAACGTCTTGTACGTGAATTATGCCCAAGCTGTAAAACACCGCATAAAGCAACACCGGCAGAGCTCGAAGAATTGGGACTCCCCAAGAAACCCATGACCCTCTACGCGCCCAAGGGCTGCGGGGAATGTCAGGATATTGGTTATCGCGGACGGTTGGGTCTTTATGAGATGGTGGTTATGGACGATAAATTACGCGCAATGATTCACGAAGGGGCATCTGAAGCCCAAATGAGCGCTCACGCCTTCAAGACGCGTCAAAGCTTACTCCAAAGCGGGGCGCAAGCTGTGCTCAGCAGCCTCACAACCCCCGAAGAAGTCTTGCGCGTTTGCAAAGCTAAAACAGCGGAAAGCCTCTAAGAGATGGAGGCCTATGATTACGCCGCCATTGACGGCAAAGGAAAGCGCCAACGCGGCACAGTGATGGCGACCTCGTCACGCGATGCACGCGATATGCTGCGCTCGCGTTCATTAACTCCGATTGAATTAAACCGCAGCCGAAAGAAAGCCGCCAAGACAGCCGACACATCGCAAAAGGTTTTTTCAGGGCGCATTAAATTAAAAGACCTCACCCGTGCCACGCGACAATTAGCGATTTTAATTAATGCCTCAACCCCCGTCGAAGATGCGTTGCGGGTAACCGGACTTCAATTTGAAGGCTCGCCCATGCGGGAGGTTATTTTATCAGTGCGGTCGCAAGTTATGGAAGGGGTGAAGCTCTCCGACGCCTTGCGCAGTCAACCGCAAGCCTTTGATGATCTTTATGTGGCTATGGTTGCCTCTGGCGAAACATCAGGCCGCCTTGCCTCTGTGCTGGAAAGGCTAGCGGATGATCTGGAAGCGGCGCAAGCCATACGGCGGAAAATTATGGGCGCCACCGTTTACCCCATCGTGCTTAGCATCGTCGCCATTGGCGTGATTACGCTGATGATGATATTAGTTGTACCAAAAGTCGTGAAACAATTTGATAGTTTTGGGCAAGAATTGCCGCCCTTGACGAAATTCACCATAGCCTTGTCGGGCGCCTTTAAAACCTATGGCCTCTGGAGCCTTATCGGCCTTGTTATTGTCTTCATCGCTGCAAAGCTCGTTCTTTCACGGCCCAAACCGCGCTATGTCTGGGATAGTTGGAAATTAAAGTTACCCTTGCTCGGCGCGATTTCCCGCGACCTGAATGCGGCGCGGTTTTCCCGAACTATGGCGGGGCTCATTAGCGCAGGAACACCCGCTTTGACGGCCCTTGAAACCTCCCGTCATACGCTCAAAAACACCGTGATGCGCGAAGCCATTGTAGAGGCGGCCACAAAAGTTCGCGAAGGCGCGCCTATTAGTCGGTCTTTGGAAAAAACAGGGGTCTTCCCCAGCCTTGTTACCCATATGGTCGCGGGCGGAGAGGCCAGCGGGGATACAGGCGAGATGTTTGGACGTTCCGCCGATTATTTGGAAAATGAATTTGAAGCAAAAAGCTCTATCTTCCTCACATTACTGGAGCCGATAATTATCATACTGTTGGCGGGCGTTGTATTACTCATCGTAGCCGCTATTTTCCTGCCCATATTACAATTAAATACCGCCGCGTTTTAGGAACGGACCATGTCAACAACTCACAGCGAAACCCCGCAGAAAATCATAACGGCACAAAAAGACGGAGAGCCAGATAAAGAAGCCGGGTTCACCCTTGTCGAGGTGATGGTGACTTTGGTCATTATCGGGCTGCTTACGACCTTTGTTGTGATGAATGTTTTACCCGTTCAAGACCGCGCGCTCAGACAAAAAGCACAAGGCGACATTAAACAATTCGAATTAGCGCTCGAGCAATATCGGCTGGATATGTTTGACTATCCCGAACAGTCCGTGGGCCTGCAAGCCTTGACGACCCGCCCATCAGGAGCGGACGAAGCGCGCTACCGTCCCGGCGGATATATTAAGGTGCTAGAGAAAGACCCTTGGGGGAATGAATATGGCTACCGCTATCCAGGGGAGTACGGCGTTGTCGATATATTCTCTTACGGATCTGACGGGGAGCCGGGCGGCGAGGATAACGCGGCTGATATCACAAATTGGGAACGCTAATTAAAGCGAATAAGGCGCAAGCCATGTTGGGCCTATCCGCGCTTTCACCCCCTTCTGATGCCGCGGCTGATAATGAAGCCGGGTTTACCCTGATCGAGATATTGAGCGTGTTGGTTATCATTGGCTTGTTAACGGGGCTTGTTGTTGTCACCTTACCCTCAACCCGATCGGAAACCGAAATTCAGGCGCAAACGCTTGTGCGGCAATTAAATGCTCTCTCGCAAGACGGATTAATTAGCGGCGAAATCCGCGGCTTTGGCCTCTCTAAAACAGGCTATGCACTCTACCGCTATGACGGCGAGCAATTTATATCGGCGGCGGCGGCAGATTGGCCGAACACGGTGGAGCCCGCGCTAAAACGCAATAATGTCATCATTAAGTTACCCGAAGACCTGTCTCCTCAAATCCTGTTTGAACCGACCCAAATTAGCACGCCTTTTGTCTTGGATTTATCTGGGCCAAAGGCGCGTTTTGAACTGCAATCAAAAGGCGATGGGCGCGTTATTTTGGTAAAAACAGAATAATGAAATGTAACGCTCTCATCACACGAAAAGAAGACGGCTTTACGTTGGTTGAAGTCTTGGTCAGCCTTGTCATTTTTTCAGTGGCTATTTTGGGCCTCACTCAAGCCGGCACGCAGACCGTCTCAACATTGGGGCATTTAGAACAACGCACCTACGCCTCTATTGTGGCAGATAATCAACTCGCTCTCGCTCGGCTGAAGGCCAATAACGCCTTATCACAATCGGAGAGCGGCGAAGCACAATCGGGCGGACGAAAATTCGAATACCGTATCAACCGCATTGAAACAGACGTTGAGAATTTCTTTGAGTTAGTTGTCACCGTCAACGCAGCCGGCAGTTCGCAAACCTTGATTGAGCGCCGCGCCTTCATTGCGCGAGGCGAATCATGAAACTCTTTCATGCCACGCCCGATAAAGAAGCCGGCTTCACCCTCATAGAAATGCTGGTGAGCTTATTTATTTTCTCATTGATTTCAATTGGGACAATGGCGGCTATGAGCAGCAGCTTATCTATGCGAGACCGCGTCAATCAAGGCATGGAGGCCCTCACACAATTACAGGCGTCGCGGGCAATCATGCGAGCGGATTTCGAACGGATTTCCTTGTCCAAACGCCGTGATATTTTAGGCAGTTTTGACCCTTATGTTTTAACAACAGATACACAGGCGCTTTTCAGCTTCACCCGATTGGGCCGAGAAAACCCAGCGGGGTTAGAACCCAGAGGCGATGCGGCGCGCGTGGATTATATCTTTACTAACGGGCAACTCATTCGCCAAAGCTGGAGCAGTGACAACCCAACTATTACAGCAAAGCCGCAAGAAACAATTCTCTTTGAGAACCTTGAAGATTTACGTTTAGAGTTTTTATCTGAAGACCTGATACCCGTAACCCGTCTCGCTATTCTGGCGGACGGCGACGTTAACCTACCGGGCGCTATTCGTCTCACTTTGACGGACGCAAAAAACCTTACAACGACCCACATATTCGAGCTGCGCGGATGAACGAGCGGCCACAGATATCTGAACCCACAGGCGGGCCGGACAAAGAAAGCGGCGCTGTACTGCTGACAACACTTTTGGTCATGGCGATAATGGCGGCTTTGGCGGTAGCCATTATGGACGATGTGCGCCTAGCTTTGAAACGAACCGCCAATATTTCGGATTACGCCCAAGCCGATTGGTATGTCCGCGGGGCTGAAGATTATGTCGGCACAGTCTTAGGCGATGCATTGCTGTCGGTTGAGGGGAGCCAGCGCAATGCTATACTCGAACAACTCAGTCCCATCCTTTTGCCGATTGACGGCGGCCTGATGCAAATAGACGTCTTGGATGGGTCGCACTGTTTTAACCTCAACAGCTTGACGACTCGCGAAACGGGGCAAGGCAGCGATGTGGCTATCACGCAATTTACCGCATTAATCGAAATGCTGGGCGTGCCGCCGAGCGAAACGGGTTTAGTCGTTTCCCGCATTGTTGATTGGATAGATACCGACAGCCAAACCCGGCCGGGCGGCGCAGAGGACGGCCAGTATTTACGGCGAACGCCGCCTATTCGCACCGCCAATGCGCCGCTAAAATCTGTGATGGAGCTACGCGCCATAGACGGCATCACGCCCGAAATTTATACGGCCTTACGCCCATGGGTTTGTATTGGAGAAGCCCATAGCGCCAGTACATTTAATATTAACACGGCCCAACTTTTTCATGCTCCGATACTAGCGACTTATCTTGGCGGGGAAGAACATTTACCCTTGGCGCTCCAAATCATTCAGGAACGACCACTCGAAGGCTATAACGACTTTGAAACGTTGCAAGCCAGCCCCAGCCTCTCCGGATTAGGAGACGGAAAAGACAGTCCCTTAAAGTTTGAGCTGTGGAGCGAAGAATTAATCAAATTCGAGCCGCCTTCTCTTTGGGTCGAATTATCGCTTCAATATCGTAACGTACAAAGGTCACGAAGCTTTCACTTTACAGGACTGGACAGTGATAACCTTCTTCTGACATATCGAGGATGGGGGAAAGAGAGTTTCAGACCGAATCTCGACCCCGAGGCCGATACGGCGATAATAAACGAGGATATAAATCCCTGATGCGTGAGTCTCTAATCCTCATAATGCCGGTTGAAGCCGACACGCCCATCCAATGGGGTCATTGGAACGGCGAACGCGTGGTAGAGACGGGCGAAACCCTGATGACGCATATACAGGCCTTGGCCGATATGTCCCTGCCAGTCATCGGCGTTATCCCAGGCCAAGAGGTCAAAACGCTGTCGCATGAACTACCGCAAATGAACAAGCGGGAAAGACGCAAAGCCGTGCTTTTTGCAATTGAAGAGCAAATCTCTTCACCGCTTGACACGCTCCACGCTGCACTCACCGATACGGATGCGCAAACCGTATCTGTGGTCAAAACAAGTTATATGGAAAATGCGGCGGCGTGGGCGAACGGTCATGGATTGAATTTAAAATATTTGATTGCCGATTATGACGCTCTCGCGGGCGTTGAGGCTAACGCCATTAATCTTGGCGACCGTGTCGTCTTATCTGATCATAGCTTGGATCCTGATTGGTTTAATGGTGAGTCCGTAATTTTGGATAAGACAACTCTGTTCTCGCATATTGCGGGTCAGGCAGCAGAGGCGACGAACCTTTTACAAGGCGAGTTTGCGCCGAAAAATAAATTAGGCGGCAGCTATGGCCTTTGGATGCAGCTTGGCGGATTGGCGGCCTGTTTAGGCATAGCCTTTTTAGCCGTTCAAGGGTTGCAAGCCCGCGCCGTCAAAGCACAAGCGGACACGATTCGGGCAGAAACTTCTGCACTCTATGCCAGAGAGACCGGTCAACCCGCCCCGTCCAATCCCGCGAGGGCTGTCGCGCAAGCCAAAAAGAATGGCGTCATTACGCCAACAGAATTTCTGACACTCAGCGACATTGCCTTTCGCGCTTTGGAAGACTTTGACGATGTTCGCATCGAACGCATCACGTTCCAAGACAGCCGCAGTGAATTACAATTAAGGCTGATCTATCCCAGTTTTGAACGGGCCGAAGATGTCAGCCGCGCCATGCAGTCCGCCGGAGGGACATTCGTGCCCGGCGGCGTAAGAGAGCAAAGCGGACGCTTTATTGGCGAAGCTGTACTCAAGCTTGGAGGCGCGTCTTAATGCTCTCGACGGTCAGCGCACTTTGGAATGAACGCGAACCGCGCGAGCAGGTTTTACTGGCCGTAATGGGCGCTTTGCTCGGCCTGTTTGTATTTTGGCAGTTTATTCTCAATCCTGTTTTAAAGTCCAAGTCCGACGCGGAGGCCGCCTTAGTAACAGCAGAACGGGATTACATCGCCGTCGCGCGAGCCTTACCGCAACTGACCGCGCCGCAAACTGTTTCAGGCCCCGCATTTTCACAAGCGGTTTTAATTGAGGCCGCGCGTAATCGCGGGTTAAAACCATCCCGCGTTCAACCAGACGGCAACCGCAGCCTCTCGGTCTGGATTGATACTCCAGATACGCAGGCGCTTTACGGCTTGCTCAACGATGTGATTACACAAAACGGCGCAAAATTATCCCGCGCCTCCATCTCTTCAACGGCCAATCAAAGCCTGTCGGCGCAGCTCACCTTTACGCTCGCGCCTTAAAGCGTCACGCCTTCCAAACTCAGTAAGGCCTTCTTTCGGTCAACACCGCCCGCATAGCCGCCGAGCCCGCCGTCTTTTGCGATCACGCGGTGACACGGCACAATCAGAGCCAAGCCATTTTTCGCATTCGACCCCGCCACGGCCCGCACGGCTTTTTCATTGCCGACAGCCACGGCCAAGTCTGCATAAGAACGTGTCTCGCCGTAAGGGATTTTTGCGAGTTCGGCCCATGTCCGTTTTTGGAAATCAGTCCCCGTCAAAGTCAAAGGCGTTGTGAACCTCTTTAAATCCCCCGCGAAATAAGCGCGTAATTCTGATTCAATTTGCTCGGCAATCGCAGTGCGTCCCATAAGAATGGGGCGTTTATGAAGACGGTGCAAACGTTTGACTTGCGCCAGCATTTTTACGCGATTGGTAAATTCCAACATATAGAGCGCGGTCTCATCAGAGATGCTCACCATACGGCCCATGGCCGTTTCATGCCACGCCACGGATAGCGGGTTATCGGTATTTAACTTGGAGTGGGCAGGGGCATCGCCAAATAAATCGCCGTAAGCGGCGCGAAATCCTGACGGACTCTCAAAACAAGCCTCCAGTTGCGCCATAATCACACTCTCCCCGTTACTTATACTGTGTGCGGAGCGTCCCAATCGCACCCAACGAATATAATCCTTCAAGCCAAACCCCGTATGCGTTTTAAACTGGCGGCGCAATGTCGTGGGAGCAAAGCCTCTGGCTTCTAGAGCTTGCCCCGACCAATCGTGATCGGGGTTCTGAAAAATATCCTCCATCAAGGCTTCCAATACACGGTGCTGGCCGCCCAGAGGATGACAACGTTTGCAAGGTCTGAACCCTATTTGCAATGCTTCTGAAGGCGCCGCAAAAAACTGACAGTTTTTACGCAAAGGCAATCTCGCGGGACAGCCGGGCCTGCAAAAAATTCCTGTAGACGTGACGCCTAATATGAAATCATGGCCCTTTGCGATGTCTCTATCTTTCAAGATTTCATAGCGTGCATCATCTGTAATTCTATCGCTCATACAGAGTGCATAGCATGCAGGTGACAGGCAGACGCCGAAAAACGACCATCGCACTCAATTTTCTTAACCGAGGTCTTTCGCCGCGCTTTAAATTTGCGTCTTTACGCCCCTAGGCAGTTTGCCCATAACGCAGTTATGACAGTTAAAACCCCTTCTTCTTTTCGCGCCTTAATGCAATTCGTCTTAGGCTCTCTTTTGGTGATCGGCGTATCGGCCTGTAACAAGGCACCAAAATCAGAGCTCGCGGCAGAGGCTCTTATTCAAACTCCGCAAGGAGTAGTTCAAGGCGTGACCACGGAAACCGAAGGCATTTATACTTTTAATGGCCTGCCTTTTGCTGCGCCGCCTGTGGGTGATTTACGCTGGGCCGCACCGGCCCCTGCGCCGTCTTGGAAAGAAACCCGCCTCGCACAAGAGTTTGGGAATCGGTGTATGCAGCCTATTAATACAGAAGACGGATTTATGGATAGGCTGATTGAAGGCCAAGGCCTAAGCGGATTCAAGACATGGATGATTAAACGGGTGATAGCCTCTGCTAAACCAGCCCCAATCAGCGAAGACTGTCTCTACCTAAATGTCCGAACAAACAATTTAGGTCAGGACTCTAAACAGCCCGTTATGGTCTGGATTCATGGCGGCGGACATCAATTTGGTTCTGCAGACACCTCCTTTTATCAAGCCAATGGCTTAGTCGAAAAAGATGTGGTGCTGGTGACGATTAATTACCGTTTAGGTGTGTTTGGCTATATGGCGCACCCGGCTTTATCCGCTGCTGACCCGAACGGCGTGTCGGGCAATTATGGTACGCTCGATCAAATTGCGGCGCTGAAATGGGTGCAGGATAATATTGCCGCTTACGGCGGTGATGCTAGCAATGTCACTATATTTGGAGAAAGCGCTGGAGCGTGGTCTGTGACCGAGCTGATGGCTAGCCCGTTGGCTACGGGCTTATTTCATAAAGCAATCGGACAAAGCGGCGCTTCGACCTACCATATGGGCCAGATGGAGGGCGACGGTGTCGGATGGCCCAGTGGCTATAGCATGGGCGAACGTGTAGCTTCATCGGTCGGCTTGGAAGCCCCTTCCGCCGCGGAATTACGATCTGTTCCCGCTGATACCATTATGGAAAACCTGCCGGAAAAATCGGATGAAGCCTTTCATCATATTCGAGACGGCTATGTCTTCCCGCTTAATGTTGGTCATGCTTTCCAAAACGGACAGATTAATTCGGTCCCGCTGATGATTGGCTTTAACGCTGATGAAGCCACTTTGTTTTTTCCGGATGATCCCGAACCTTCCGTTTGGCTAGAAGGTCTGCCAACCGACGATGCGACTGCGCAAGTCGAGAGGCTCGACACAGCCTATGCGGGACAAGGCGAATTAATTCAAAAACTTTACAGTCTGGATACGAACTTTGTCGAAGGCGGCACACAAATGATGGGCGACGATATTTTCGGCGTCAATATTCGCTTCGCGGCCGAAAGTAATGAAGCTTTAGGTTCGGCGACTTATGCCTATTTCTTCTCCCGTATTCCGCCAAGCGAGAAGCAAACACTCGGCGCCTATCATGCCGCTGAAATTCCTTTTGTCTTTAAAAGCGCGGAGGCAGCTTTGGGGGACTCAGACGAAGACAAAGTTTTGTCGGATTATATGGCAACCTATTGGACGAACTTTGCCAAGAGCGGCGACCCAAGCCTACCTGCGGCAGTGCCGACGCTTTGGCCCTCTTATCAAGATACGGCGTGGCTTGAATTCTCCGCCAATACAGGAAAGCCTGTCACGTCAGTTCAGCAAGATATTCGCGAAGAAAAACTGGATGCTTTGGAAACGGGCCTCATGTTAAAGCTTGATGAGTTGCGCGAAACACTCGGCGCTAATCGTTAAATTTAGCGATGCTTTGCCGCTCCCGATTGACGGTGAGTTGTGTCACATCAGGGCGTGAGTAATGCCCTGCGGGGTCAAAATTATGTCGCTCCCTGCGGACAAAAGCAGGGTCTAATTCGCAATAACGTATACCCGTTTCGGCCTTGAGCGGCGGTAGTACCCAAGTCCCGTCCGGCGCCGCGACACAAGATCCGCCATTGGCGGGCATCGCGCCCAAGGCTGCTTTAATCTCTTTAGCAAAAGGCGTATCATCCCGCACCGCATCAGGCGTCATCACTGCTCCTACGGAAACACAATAGCTTCGCCCTTCTTTGGCGAGGACGGGCGTGAGGTCATCCGTATTCCGGACATTCCCGGGCCAGCAGGCAATATGTAAATCCTCACCTTGTGCGTAAAGGGCCGCGCGGGAAAGCGGCATCCAGTTCTCCCAACAATTTAGTCCTCCGACAGTAAAGTCTCCTAGTTTGTGCGTGACTAATCCCGCTCCATCGCCCGGACTCCAAACCAGTCTTTCTTCAAAAGTCGGCTGTAGCTTACGGTGTATGGAGCTAATCACCCCTGCCTTATTTATATAAACGAAAGAGCAATAGAGCGAATGTCCCGAGCGGTCCCGCGGACGTTCAATAATGCCCAAATAAGCCGCCATATTCGCGGCTTTCAGCGCGACGCAAACTTCGTCCAAATGACCATCTTCTATTGTGACGGCTTGGTCCGAGTAATGCGCAAATATCTCTTTTTGTTTTGGGTCATCGAAGGCCGCACCGCCTGTCCCGTCAAGCCAAAACGGATAGCCCGGAACAAAGCCCTCAGCGAAAACAATAAGGTCAGCTTTCTGGGCTTCGGCCTCTTGAATAGTCGATATAACTTTGGACAGGCCCGCCTCACGGCTAAGCCAAGCCGGCGTTAATTGCGGAAGAGCCAATTTCAAAAGAGTCATTTTTTATCCTATTTTCGATCACAATGTCTGCGCGATTTTTTACGCGGTATTAACTCTACATCAAAGCATTTTGATAATTTGATCATGTTAAGTTTTTAAAACAGGAGTGGGACATGATAAAAAGTTTTCTAAAATCTACACGCGGAAATATGGCGATTACGACTGCCATTGGTATGTCTACTATTTTGATCGCCATTGGCGCGGCGTATGACTTATCCGCAACATCCAATAAGCAAAAATCTTTGCAAGATATGGTCGATAACGCAACCTTGGCCGCTGCGAAGTCTAAGAAGAAAAAGAAAAGCGAGCTTAAGGTTATCGTTGAGAAAGTTTTGGAATACCACAACACTGATAATTGGCCCCTCAAAACTACCATCTCGGTTAAAGATGACGTCCTCTATGTCAAAGCGGCTACCTCTTATGACACTCTAATCATGGGTATGGTCGGTAAAAAGAAAGTAGCCGTTGCCGCAGACGCGGCATCGCCCTTAGCCGTCGATGTGCCGATTAACTTGGCCCTCGTTTTGGATACAACCGGGTCCATGGCTGGCAATAATATTAAAGATCTTAAAAAAGCTTCTGCAAGCATGCTGAAAGAGCTGGAAGTATTTGACAACAAACTCAAAATCGCCGTCATACCCTTCGGGAAATATGTCAATGTTGGCTTGAAACAGAAAAAAGCCAACTGGCTGGATATCTCAAAAGACGGGACTTTCACCGAGCAAGAACATTGCTATGATGAGCAGCGCACCATCAAAGAACGAGTCTGTAAAGGAAACGGTACTTTTTCCAGTCGTGATAATTATGACGATGGCGTTTACACAGGAACATCGACTTGGGAAAATAAAGATTGTGAACCTGGCATATATGAACCGACAGGTAAGCGTATATGCGAAATGCGTAAAACTGAATATACTTGGTATGGATGTGTGGGCTCCAGACAAAGTCCTTATAATGAGCAAGCCCCCTATGCGTCGCGAAAAATTCCGGGCATCATGAATGAAACCTGCGGGTCAGAAATGATTAAACTCACATCGAATATCAAAAACGTTGAAAAAACAATTGATAATCTGACCACCTCCGGAGAGACATATTTACCCTCTGGTGTCATGTGGGGATGGAGAACCCTGCAAAAGGACCAGCCCTTCACAGAGATAGCGAAACTTGGAAAACGCAAACAAAAATACATGACGAACGCCATGGTCATCATGACGGATGGTGAGAATACGCTCTCCCAAGGGTCTGACGAGCACCATAACGGCAGTGATACGGACGCCGCCAATAAACGGACAGCAGCCTTGTGTGAGCTCGCGAAAAAAGACGAGATTGACGTCTATACTGTTGGCTATCGTATGGGAACCGGCCGCGGGGATATGGAAACGTTGCTGAGGAATTGTGCCAGCAATCCAAAGAATTATTTCGATGCCGGAAATGCGGCAGAGCTTGAGAAAGCTTTTAAGGATATCGCCAATAGTTTGGACTTCACACGCCTAACTTTATAAAGTCAGTCATAATGAATTTTAATAGCCTGCGCTCCGGCGCGGGCTTTTTTTCTGGCTGCTTCCAGAGTATCTGCTCTTGATACGATAACGCCAAGCCGCCGGGTTCCGTCAATATCCGGCTTTCCAAACAACCTCAAATCCGTTTGGGGTTGCTCAAGGGCCGCCCCCAATCCGGAAAAACCTATCGTATCAGCCTTGCCCTGCCCCATAATAACCGCTGAGGCCGACGGGCCATATTGTTCGATATTCGGAACGGGCAAGCCAAGAATAGCGCGGGCATGGAGTGCAAATTCAGAGAGGTTTTGACTTATTAAAGTGACAAGACCGGTATCATGCGGCCTCGGAGACACTTCTGAAAAAATCACCTCATTCCCTTTGACAAATAATTCGACCCCAAAAACGCCGTATCCGCCTAAGGCTTCTGTAATAGCCGCCGCCATATCTTGTGCCGATTTTAAGGCCGGTTTGGACATGGGCTGAGGCTGCCAGCTTTCTCGGTAATCTCCGTCTTCCTGACGATGGCCAATGGGCGCGCAAAAGGATGTTCCGTTTTTGTGGCGCACAGTTAGCAAGGTAATTTCATAATCAAAATCAACAAAACCCTCCACAATGATACGCGACGGCCCTGTCCTTCCGCCTGATTGAGAGTAAGCCCAGACACCTTGCCTATCCGCATCACTATAGGCCGTGCTCTGGCCCTTGCCTGAACTACTCATAACGGGTTTAACGACACAAGGCAGGCCGATATCACGCATGGCCTGTTCCATCTCTGCCTGCGTATCGGCGAAGCGATAAGGAGAGGTTTTCAATCCCAAGGTTTCTGCCGCTAATGTCCGGATGCCCTCACGGTCCATTGTAATCTGTGTCGCTCGCGCCGTCGGCACGACATGAAAGCCCTCAGTCTCCAGTGCCGCTAATTCATCCGTGGCAATGGCCTCAATTTCAGGCACAATCAAATCGGGCTTAATCTCCTCGATCAATGCCCGAAGGGTCCCAGCATCCGTCATATCAATCACTCGCGCGTGGTGAGCCACCTGCATGGCCGGAGCATTGGCGTAACGGTCCACAGCAATCACTTCGACGCCGAAACGCTGTAGCTCAATGCACACTTCTTTACCCAATTCGCCAGCGCCTAAGAGCATAACTGTCTTAGTATTTTTCGTGAGTGCGGTTCCAATTTTCACCATAGTTTTTGCATCCTCTTTGCAATGTGGTTCATAGGTGTTTTACCGAAAAAAGAAATACTCATGAAAGAAACTTCAATTTTCTTTAGCGTGGGGCGCTCCAGAAAAAGGCCGTCTTTACATCAGGACGTAATTTAGCGAAATTCAGACTATGGATCCTGAAATAGAAGAACGCGTTGAAGCAGTTGAATCACTGGCCAGGCTCTGGGACAGCCAGTTTTCAATTCCCGGCATTCCTGTCAATCTTGGCTTAGATACGCTCATCGGCTTTATCCCGGTCTTAGGTGATACGCTCAGCCTGAGTGTTGCGGGGTATATCGTCTCTGAAAGTGCGCGTCTTGGTGTTGGGAAATCCGTCATTTCAAAAATGCTATTCAACATTTTCATAGACTGGCTGTTTGGCCTTGTTCCGCTGATTGGTGATCTGTTTGACTGGGGCTGGAAGTCTAATAATATGAACGCGGCTTTATTGAGGCGCTCCCTAGAGGAGAAAATGCCAAAGCCGATGAAAAATGTGACGCCGGGTCATAAGGATTTTTTGGATTAGGGTCGGTGTAATACAACGCCGAGCTTAGCCAAGTTTCGGCTCACCATTTATAAGTCAGCTCGCCTGCGGATCAGCCTTTTCGCTTAGCGCTATCTAGAACGAAAGTCGCTCTTTTACTGATATCGACAAGACGTTCCACATAGACATCATCAGTTCTCAAGCTTTCTTCTAAGCCTTCTCCTGCATCAATATCGGACAAAAAGTCTTCGAAAACTTCGCGGCACTCAGCGGCTGTGTTCTTGCCCTTTTCGGTCAAGGCAATCATTTTACTCCGACCGTCAGCTTCGTTTTCTGTGGTGACAATAAAATTCCCGCGAACAAGGATAACCAAAGAGCGGGTAACAGTTGACGGGTCATGGCGGAGTTGCTCAGCCAATTCTGAGGCAGAAACGGCAGAGGTTGAAGAGCCTAAGCTCATCAAGACGCGGATTTCACGCAATTTCAATTTATGAGACTTACCAACGCGCGGCACGACAACCAACTTGATAACATCAAGGTAGTCTTTGTAGATTTGCTCCGCCAACGTCATAAAGTTGATGTCAGAGTTATCCGCAAGAAATTTTGATTTTAAAAATCGCACAATGACTCAAGAAAACAACACGTTGCTGCATCTTACTGAAGATGCAAGCAATAGACAACAATTACCTTTTTTAAGTTTTTTGGTCTGAAAAGCGCAAATTCCGTCATTCTTCATGAGCATAGACTCATGGTTTGACTTTAAAGCTTCGCTAACCCGTTCGAAGCAAGGTCCCTAAGGTGTTAGCTTCTTTGAACTCTTCCATCGCCTCTAAAATCTTGTCGCTATGCTGCAGGATAGCCTCTTCGTCCAAACACGATTTTGACATCAATGAGAGGTTAAGTGTGACTTTAGCTTTTAAGCCAGGAACATCACTTGCCGGCATAGCATCGACCTGATCACACAATTCCTCAATCTCTTGCGATAACATTTCCACATGACTGTCATCACACTCGTCTGTTTGATGTCTGTTTTTGGCGAGCTCTGAGTCTATTTGATCGTAGAGGCTTTCGACACGCCGCACGAGTGCTTGGATTTCGATCGTGGCTTGATTTTCATTGGCATTCACGCGCTGAATAGCCTCTGATTGTAGCGCTTCAAATTGTGTTTCCATATGATGGTCGTTCATATTGACAATTTCACCCATTTGACGTTTGCAAAGCAAAAAAAGGCTCATTTTTTACTATAAGCAAGTGAAAAATATAGATTTTTCAGTTACTGCTTGCCTCAACAACCAACTAGTTGAAATTTCAACTTCCTTACCGAAGCTTCTACCATTTATGACTAAAATTATTTCGACTTCTTGGAGATTTTTTGTCATCCCTGCGTAAAGTGAATTTATTAACAATTTGATTCGGCACGCTGGTGCGTCCCATATGAGAGTAGATTTCTATGACACAAATCGTGACCCTTCTGATTGTCGAAGATGACGCTTTTGACTTTAAATCGATGGAACGCACTTTATCGGAAATGAAAGTGTCCAACCCGGTAATCCATGCCAAGGACGGCTTGGAAGCCTTAGATATTTTACGCGGCGAGAACGGTGCGCAGAAGCTTGAGCATCCCTATTTGATTTTTCTGGACCTCAAAATGCCCAATATGGACGGCTTAGAATTTCTAACGGAAATTCGCGCGGACGACGCTCTTAAAGACTCGACAGTCTTCATCTTTACGTCCTCAGAAAGTGATTCTGATATCAAAAGCGCTGATAAATTTAACGTGGCCGGATTCATCTTGAAATCAGACATGGAAGGTAGTTTTACCGAAGCGGCAGAATCCCTTGGTTTCTCTTGGTGTATCGTCGCCAATAATTAGGCATAGCTTGGCCTTACCCAATCGTAGGATAATCGGGAAAAATCCTTTACTTTCAGGACGTTTTCTTTAACTCTTAGGTTGTGTGGGAGTCGCGTATCGTCTTTTTTCGGTACACTTAAGTGCATACTAAAAAGTTGTCGACTATTAGCCTCTGAAAGAAACGGCTCTAGAGACGACGGTGAGGTCAGGGGTGGACAGTATTTTGTCCGAATTTGAAGCCGATATAGAATACACAAGAGCGTTTGATTTTTCGAAATTCAATCAGCATAGAATTATATCCGAAAATACGGATATATTCACAAAGCTGATGTCCGATTTAGATGCCTTCGATATTCAAGGCATACTTTTCTTCTGGACCCGCATTACCAATAGCTTCCAGCGCCGAATTCTAACAGCACAAAGTTTCCCCGTCGCACAATCTGATCGGTTGCAATCGCTGACACGGGCGCTTCTACATCCAAAATCAAAAATTAAAATCGACGCAAACGCGCTTGATTTTTTCCCCGTGATTTGCCGGACGCGCTCCAATGACCCTGTTGAGACGCAGGGCGAAGTCAAGGACACCCTTATTTTGAGCCGCGCTTTTGGCCCAAACGGGCGGAGCGGTACGTTTGCTTTGCGTCTAACAGAGGCCGACACCAAGCTGGATGAAGAAGATTTGGAGCAGGTACAAAATTGTATCCAATCAGCGTTTTTCAAACTCGTGACCAACCAAATGAAAATGGAAAAAACTATCAATTTGACGCCACGGGAAAAAGAAATCGTCAAATGGATTACGCGCGGAAAATCCAATCCAGATATTGCTCAAATTATCGGTATATCAATCCATACGGTGAACGGATATTTGCGCGGTATCTATCTAAAAACTCAAACAGGTGACCGCGTTTCGCTTAGCTTCTTCGCTTTGCATCACGGCCTGATTGCCTGATCTGATTGCTGAACACGACTTGCGGCCTCCACACGAGGGATGGCTTACTCTGCAAACATTCATTTCTCTGACTTAAAGCGATACGTCCCCTCTGTTTAGGGGTTCTCGAATCATCGAAATTGCGCTTTTATTCAACTCATTAGCCTCGATATATACCATTGGTGTTCTCAGCTCTTTCAATTCCCCTTCGGTCTCTATACGGTAGGACAATGATCTCAATACTCCTGATTGATGATGACGAAACAGAATACCATCTGATTAACCGGATGATGCAAGACTGTTACGCAGACGCATTCTTACTGCGCTATGCAAAATCTGTTGAAGGCGCGAAAACGCTCCTAAAAAGTCAAGCTTTTGACCTTGTTTTATTGGATGATAAATTAGGGCATGGCATAACCGCCAAAGAGACCGTACCGACCTTGCGTCAAGTGGCTGATAATGTGCCCCTTATTATCATATCCAGCGCGATTGATGCGGCTTACCTCAAAGATAAAACGATCTTGGATGTATATGATGTGGTCGACAAATTTCATCTACGAGACAAAATAGCCAGCGGGCTGCTTTCTGAGTCTTAACGCTATGATTCTGCATCGTTATCTTTTATAAGTGTAAGGCTTTAGAGGATTTCGTGGTCAAAAAAGAAAAACAGCCTACGCCCAACAAAAAAAAACGGCGGACTAGTAAGAAAGAGTCAGCGTCTTCGTCTGAGCCTGTACGCATGGTTGCACTAGGCGCGTCTGCGGGCGGTTTAGAACCCTTTGAGCGGTTTTTCGATGCGATGCCTACAAATTCCGGGCTTGCGTTTGTCGTTGTTCAGCATTTGTCGCCAGATTTCGAAAGCATGATGGATGAATTGCTTGCGCGTCATTCGGACATGACCATCAAACGCGTTGTTCACGACCTGCCAGTTCAACCCAATACAATTTATTTGAACCCTCCGCGTTCGGATATGAGTGTTGAAAAGGGGGTTTTTAAACTCAATCCACGCCCCGGAAACAATCAGCTAAACTTACCGATTGATATTTTCTTCGCCTCCATGGCGGAAGAATATAAAGAAAAATCCATAGCCGTTATTCTTTCAGGGACGGGGAGTGACGGAACGCGCGGTGCATCCATCGTTCATGATTATGGCGGCAATGTCTTAGTTCAAACCCCTAATAGTGCTAAGTTTGAAGGCATGCCTCGCTCTGTCATAGAGAGCGGTTATGCCAGCTCAATTTCTGTCCCCTCCGAAATGCCGACACTTATTGGTCATATTCTGGAAGGCCGCGCCCTAGAAGAGCCTGGGCAGGCCGATATTGCCGACGATCCGGCGCGCTATGCTTTTGGGTTACTGCGCGATAAATTCGGAACAGATTTTGGGTATTATAAAGAAGCCACCCTCATCCGCCGTTTCGAAAGACGGGCACAGCTGAGTGGTCATAGTACGGAAAATTACGCGAAGAGATTGACGACTGATACAGATGAATTGGACGCCCTTTATGCGGACCTTTTGATTGACGTCACATCATTTTTCCGAGACAGAAAAGGGTTTGAGGCCCTGATAGAAAAAGTCATAGAGCCCCTCGGAAAGAAAATGACTCATGACCGCCAAATTCGTGTTTGGGTTCCGGGATGTTCTAGCGGAGAAGAAGCCTATTCTATTGCGATCGCTTTTGCCGAATATGCGCGAAAACATGACCGCCCCTTGAATTTAAAAATTCTGGCTACTGATGTTCATCAGCGATCTCTAGGCGCTGCCGCGCAGGGTATTTATGCCAAGAGCAGCCTTGGCGGACTCACTGAAGATCAAGTCGAGCGCTATTTTGAGAAACATGTAGATTATTACCAAATTAACCCGAATTTGCGGCGCCTTGTGGTTTTCAGTCAGCACAATTTATTGCGAGACCCTCCTTTTACCCGCATAGACTTTGTCAGTTGCCGGAATGTTTTGATTTATTTCCAAGAGAAGGCACAGGAAAAGACATTAGCACTTTTCCATTTTGCTTTGACCGTGAATGGTTACCTTTTCTTGGGGCCAAGCGAGTCTCTCAACAAACTCGAAGAAGAATTTGATCTTCTTGACAGACGTTGGAATCTTTACCGGAAATTGAGGGATATCCGCCTGATGGAGGCCACCTCTTTACTGCCGCGTAATAGCTCAACCCCAACAACCCAAGACGTTAAAGTCCCCTTTCTGACTGGGCGTACGGCCACCTTACAGAAATTCCAACGGGCGCACAGTGAAGCGCTTGAATTACTCTTAAAGCGCTATGGGCCTTCGGGTTTTCTGTTAAATCGTGACGGCGAAATCGTTCACGTTTTTGGCAAAGGCGGAGAATTTGTTACAATTGATGGCGGGATTTTCAGTAATCGGATTGTGGATCTTATCGATCCGCAATTAAGCCTCGCTATCACAACAGGGTTGGAACGCGTCGCAGCGTCGGAAAAGCTAAACTATCAGCGGCGGGTTATCATTTCCAATGATAACGGTCCCGATAAATCCGTTTTGGTTTCAATGGAGTCACTTTCCGAATCCAATCAAAATATAAAACATATTCTTCTGACATTTGAGTCACCGCGTGATGTGGAAGTCAAAGAGGATGATGCTCCAAAATATTTGGACACGAATGAAACCTCTCACATTATGCAACGGCGCATAAATGATCTGGAACGGGACCTGAAGTCGACTGAGCAAAGCCTCCAGTCCATGGTCGAGGAATTGCAGACCAGTAATGAAGAATTACAAGCGACGAATGAAGAACTCATGGCGTCTAATGAGGAATTACAGTCAACGAATGAAGAACTGCATTCCGTTAATGAAGAGCTTTATACTGTTAGTGCGGAACATCAGCGCAAAATTGACGAATTAACGGTCCTGACCGACGACATGAATCATTTGTTGCGGGCAACATCCATTGGCATATTATTCCTCGATGAGCATGAGCGTATCAGGCGCTTTACGCCTTCGGCAACGGCGGCATTCAACCTCTTGGGCCAAGATATCGGACGCCCTTTTGAGCATACCACCCATAGATTTGATAACGTTAATCTTCGCGAAATAATGGACGAAGTAAAATTAACACGGAAACCCACCGAGCATGAAATTCAAGTCGGTGACAAGCATTACTTATTAAGCGTCCTGCCTTACAAAACCTCTGTTAAAAGTGCCTCAGGCATTGTTATGACCATCGTCGATATCAGCGATTGGAAAACGGCCGAAGCAGACCGCCGCGCTCAACAGGAAATCTTCAAAGCCGTTGTGAGTGACTTGTCAGAATCTATATCACGGGTTCGGCTCGATGATGGTGTCGTTGTTTTATGCAATGATGTCTTTGCCGATCTTTACGGCAAAACCGTGGATGAAGTCGTCGACAAACCCTTAAGCGAAACCGTGGGAAAGAAGGCCGCGCAAGAAACAATCAAATCTGTGAAAAACGAAAAGCCAGGGAAAGTACTCTCTTCTCATTTCACATTGAATCGAGGCAAGCCCGACGAGAAAATCATCCAACGCCGAATTCAAATTATTGGCGATAAAAATGGTAAAGTCACAGACTTCCAGACTGCCAGCATGGATGTGACGGAACAAATACGTTATTCTGACGCCCTTGAGGCCCTGATTGCTGTCGAAGATAAGCCCGGCACAAGTTTTGACCAGGCGATTGATCACATCCTACAAATTGGCTGCGATTATTTCCGTCTATCCAGCGGTCAAACTTTTCAAGTTGAAAAGAAATTTGCCGTCATTGAGCATTTACAAGGTGAGTTTTCAAAGTCTGTAAAGACAGGGGACACGTTTGAATTAGCTGCCACATTCAACGCCAACCTCTCAGATGAGCGCGAACCTTTAGCCTTTTCGAACCTTCAAGACTCTAAATTCAAAGATAAGTCTATTTATAATAATGACGCCTTCCAAAGTTATATTGGCGTGCGTATTAGGACGAGCCAAGGCCTATATGGCATTCTCTCTTTCGTTGGGACACAGCGCCGGGAAAAAGAGTTTTCTGCGATGGAACGCACCATGATCCAGCTTTTGGCACAATATATTGGCACCCTACTCGAGCGGAAATTACAATACGCCGCTCTCGAACTTCGCCGCAGTGAGTTAGAAAGCGTCAATGAGGGATTGAACCGGTTCACCTATCTCGCCTCTCATGATTTACAGGAGCCATTGCGCAAAATCCAGCAGAGCGGAGAGTTTCTCCACGCCGATTATGGCGACCTATTAAAAGACGAAGGCGCTTATTTCCTCAAAATAATGCGTGATTCTGCCGGGCGTATGCGTTCCTTAATTGATGACCTTCTATTATATTCAACATCGGCTAACCAAGACTTGGATACCCGCCCCATCCATTTCAAGACTCTCGTCGAGGACGCTATTGTCGACATTGCTGACCAAATCGACGCTACAAAAGCGGATATAACGATAGGGCGCTTGCCAACCGTTTTATGCGATCCGGCCGTGATGAAACAGGTCGTCATCAATATTTTGGGAAATAGCTTGAAGTATAGAAGTCCCGATATCGATCCGGAAATCAAAATCTCTTCCAAGAAACGCAGAAATGAAACGGTTATTAGTCTTTGCGACAACGGAATTGGCATGCTCCCCAAAGATATGTCGAATATTTTCGACCCCTTTATTCGTCTCCATTCTAAAAATGAGTATGCAGGCTCAGGTATTGGCTTGGCTATATGTAAATCTGTCTGTGATCGTCACGGCTGGAGCATTGCAGCCGAGAGCACAGGTAAAAACGGAACATGTATAAAAATTAGTATACCAAATTCACAAATAGAATAAATATTTTATAAAGCCGGTTTCATTTCCCCCGGTTGAAAACTGCGGTGCATATTAAGAGTTAAGACAGAATGATACAAATAGCAGAACCCCTAAATATAATAATGGTTGATGATGACGACGATGATTTATTCCTCACCAAGATTGGATTTCGGAAAGCAAATTTTGAAGTAAACTTTATCGGCTTAAAGTCCGCAGATGACCTGTTCGATTATATCAAACAAAACGGTATTCTCTCAATCGACTTATTACTTCTGGACTTAAACATGCCTAAAACGGGCGGGTGGAAGCTCTTAGAAGCCTTGCAGAATTTTCCCGGCTTTAATGATGTTCTCACCTTTATATTCTCAACATCAAAACGCGAAGCGGACCGAGAAATGTGCCAAGAAAAAGGGGCAGATTTTTACATGGCCAAGCCATCAAACGCTGAGCAAACAGCGCGTTTCATCGAAATTATAGAAAAAGAGATAGCGAATAAAAGAGCAATGGCCGCTAAACGCGCATAGGCGATTTATTTTTGTTTCAGCGCCCTTAGAGCCGGACGGATGTTCAAATAGTCACTCGCGTCATTGACATTCCAGTACAGGATTGTCTTCTTGATGAACATTTGCTTCATGTCGGTATAATTATCATCGGCGATCGCGATGTTGACCATGGCCGTGATGATATCCAGCTTATGCGGTAAAAACTTTATCTCTTTGAGAAGCGATAAGAGAACGCTGTCATATTGCAGGCTTTCTACCATTTCAACAAGCTCGGCTTTATTTAGTGTCAGCCAATCTCTTATCATGCGCTGGGTTAGAACAATTTTCGGATCAATGAGGACGGCTAATTCCCGAATAGCGGACACATAGGCCTCGACCTCTTCTGGGACAACTTTCTTATCGGCCACGACAACCAATCCCAGTAAACGAAATAAATATTTCCAATGGGACGCTCCAAAGGTTTTGCCTCGCGGTTTAGAGCGCGCCATATTATTGTCAAAATTTGTATCACAGACACTGAGCATGTCATTTCCCTCGTTAGATATCTCTCATGGAATACTATAGTTAATGAGTTGCAAACAAAATTGGTGTTTTTTTCCTATCTATCTAATGAGTTGTTGTCCAGCCAGTTTCTAGGACAAAAATCTTCAAGATTTTTGTGAACATTAAGAAAAATCTCTACTTCAAATGGATTCAATTTCTTTTTCTGAACGAATTCTGACAAAATCTGAATGAATTAGTTAATCGAAATTAACACACTCAAACGGCTGAATATTAACACTAATATCCAGTAATAGTGGAGGTTTCAGGCCTCAAACATTTACAAGACGGGCCATTTAAATAGTTTCGTCTATAGCATTTTTACAAAAACAACCATTTGGTGTTCATGTTCCCTCCCCTAAAACAAAATGGACAGTCATGGGGACTGTTTTTTGGGTTTCAGGAGTCTGGAATGACAACACAGCTTTTACCTTTAAAGTCTTTGACTTTCGACACGCCACTTGCGCGGCTAAAGTTCAAATTCAAATCGCAAATGAACCACATTAAAGACAGCATTGCTCGTGACGGTCTTTTAAATCCTCTCATTGTTGTGAAAAAAGCTAAGAAATTCGAAGTTATCGATGGGAAGAAACGACTGCGTGCCCTTAAGGCGTTATCGAAATCCCCTCTCTTTGCCAGAGCGCTAACGAAAGTCCCTTGTATTATAAAAGACAGTTTCGAGACGGACACAATTACTCTCGCTAATGATCGCCCAAGCTTAATGACAGAATCGGAACTGGCTCACGCAATACTCAAAGAAACACAAAAAGGCGCCTCCACAATCCATATTGCTGAGCGCTTTAATTGCAGTCTACAAATTGTAGAAGACGCCTCATCCCTTAGCACTCTCGGCTCAAAAGTCATGAAGTGCTTCTCAGATGGAAGCATTAATCTTGAACAAGCAGCTGCATTAGCCACTGTTCCAAATCCGAAAGCGCAATGGGATCTCCTGCAGCACCTTGGCCCGTTTGCCTCTGATGAGACCATCATCCGCGCTATTCGCAGCGGAGAAACAGTCATTGAACTTCCTAACGATAATATTTTAATCGTGCCCTCGCGAACGCCTTACCGTTCAACCCCATTTGGCAGGTCTATTTCAGACCCGCAGCAAGATATTTTCACGCAGTCTCTTGCCGCCTGAAACAGAGGTTTCTTGGAGCATTTCCCGATAATCCAAGTCTACTAAACCTTTAACTGCCAATACCCGGCGTGTCGTGCACCCCTCCCTAATTGCAACACGCCCATAAGGCCGGAACAATCCCGAGTTCCGGCCTTATATTTTTTTGGGGGATGTCAAAAAACGGTCGCGACCAATCTTATAATTGGTCAAACCCAGCGACGGCTTCATTGGCTATTATGACTGTCTCTATGAGGGCGGCTTTTGTTCTTATCAGGGAGGCGTCGATTGAGTTGACGCGTGTTTGTACCTGCAGGACATCCAGAAGCGAGCTCTCGCCCAGATCAAATTGAATAGACTCGAGGCGAAGCGCTTCATTCGCCGATTCCGACGCGGCCTCAAGATTGACAAGTGTGCGCTGCAAAGTATCTGCGCGGTCATAAGCATCTGTAATCTCGGACATTGCGCGGCGTAAACGCTCTTCATAATTCAAGACGCTGTTATCCAAATCCGCCTGCGCCGCCTCTATGCCTGCATCAATAGCCCCGCCGTCGAAAATCACTTGGGATAAGCTCGCCGTCAATCGAGCGATATAGTCACCGGGGTCAAACAAATCGGAGAACGCGGAACCGGAGCTTAAACTGCCGGATAAGTCCAAGCTCGGCCATCGGGCCAGTCGACTCCCCTTTAAGGCCGCTACATCCCCCGCTAATTGCGCCCGAGCTGCCACAATATCAGGGCGCCGTTCTATGACGCTGGCCGGGAAACCGCGAGAGGGTAAAGCGGCAGGCAGACCCAGTCTATCCGCGAGGACAATATTATTTTCAGGGTAATCGCCCAATAGAATAAAGAGGGCCCGTTTAGCCGCGCGCGCGGCCTGCTGGGTATTCTCATACCCTGCCAACGCATTTTGATAATTCGCTTCAGCAAAAGCAAAGTCGCCCTTTGCCGTATCGCCCAATCTGTAGCGGGCCTCTGAAATTCGACGGCTTTCGGTTAGGAAATCCAAATTCGTTTTAGCCAACTCGACTTGGAGCTGCGCTTCTACTGCCTGAATATAAGCGCGAGCGGTCGCAGCTAATACCGCTTGCCTTGTATCGGCGGCGAGCGCCTCCTGTACTTGCAGAGCGGCGCGAGAGCCTTCGATTAAAGTCCGTGTTTGTCCAAACACGTCAGGGTCCCATCGTCCGGACAGGCTGAGGCCATAACTCTCTGCCGGGTTATCAATATTTGAAACGAGGGCAGAGATAGAGGCAGACGCTCCGCCGCTAAGGGAGGGTTTTAATCGGGCCGCCGAACGCTTTAAATTGGCCTCTGCACGGCGGACGAGAGTTTGGGCCTGACGAATATCGTAATTGGCAGTCTCTGCGGTACGGAGATATGTCAGGAGAAGCGGGTCGTCATAGAGAGCGCTCCAACGGCTCACGCCTTGATTTTCTGACGGAAGCGTCAACAACCAATCCACAGGCACATCTTGGCCCAGTTGAGACGTAATCTTTGAAGGCCCCGATAAGCTTGCGCAGCCTGTCAGCGCTATCACGGAAAAGCCTAAGAGAATAAGGCGACGAAGAGGCCGCGCCGCACGTCTTTTCATTTGCATCATTTTTGCCACCTTATTCATGCCGTAAGGCTTCTATCGGATTAAGCCCAGCTGCGCGTCTCGCCGGAAGGAAACCGAACACAATACCAATGATCAAAGAAGCCCCAAAGGAGATCAAAGCAACTGATGGGCTAAAGACTAATGTGACGTCCATCGATTTCATCGCGAATTTCGACATATAAAACCCAAGCCCGAGGCCAACGACACCCGACAAAACGCACAATAAGAGCGCCTCCGTCAGGAATTGCGTCATAATGTTGGACTTGCCCGCCCCCAAAGCCATACGCAGCCCAATCTCGCGGGTGCGCTCAGTCACAGACACGAGCATAATATTCATCACGCCAACCCCGCCAACCAAAAGCGAAATCGCGCCCATCGCCGCCAATAGAAAACTGAGTGACTTCGTTTGCTCTGCTGCTTGCTGCTGCCAACCTCGAGAGGAGAAAATGCGGTAATCTGGCGGCGCACCAACTTTCAGATCTCGCGAGCGCCTTAAGACGATATTCATTTCCTGCTCTATGACATCCAAATCAGCGCCCAACTCTCCGACAACTTTGAGATTATTGACGTGGTTTTGAACAAATCGGTTACCACCGATGACCCGCTCACGCGCTACCGTGATCGGCGCCCAAACAAATAAATCATCATTACCGAAAGAGATATTACTGTCGGGCTTGGTCGTGACGCCTTTGACTTGAAAGGCAACATTATTCACTTTTATGATTTGCCCAATCGGGTTTTGGTTATCGAAGAGGCGTTGTTGAATACCTTCACTTACGACGGCTACAGGACGGCGCGTTTCAATATCGGCGTAAGTTATGTTCTCGCCCATTTTCATCTCCCCGCCGCCGGATTGCAGTTGATCAGGGTCGACTCCTAAAAAGTTAGCGGAAACATCATTTGTATCCGTGGCCACAGTGTAACTGCGGCCCGTCAAGGTTCCTGTTGCGGCAAAGACGCCGTTAATAGAGCGCATCTCTTTTACATCTTGTTCTGTAAAAGGCATTGAAGGACGGCTTTGCGAAGACCGTCTACGGTTCCAATCGGGCCAGACCTGTATGCTACGTGTCGCAATAGAATTCAGGCTTTCTTCGACTTGCTTTTTTGCACCTTCGCCAAGCGCCAACATGGCATAAACCGCTGCCACACCGATAATGATTCCCAGCGAAGTCAAAAGTGAGCGCAGAGGTCGCTCAACAATAGAGCCGGCGGCAAGACCTAATGTTGAGAAAAAACTCATGCGGCTTGCCTTGTTTCGTCTGAAATAATTTTACCGTCCTTAAATTCTATCACGCGCTCTGCATAAGCGGCGACTTCCTGCTCGTGCGTGATAACGACAATCGTAATGCCTTGCTTATTTAAATCCTGCATAAGCGCCATAATATCTTCTGAGGTTTGACTATCGAGTGCGCCTGTCGGCTCATCTGCCAAGAGAAGGCGCGGCTCGCCGGCCAATGCACGGGCAATGGCAACGCGTTGTTGTTGCCCTCCGGATAGTTCCGTAGGCTTATGACCGGCCCTGTCGGCCAGACCGACAAGAGCCAAGGCATTATTGGCCAATTCCGATGCGTTTTTCACTTTGGGTTTACGGTAAGACAGCGGCAAGGCTACATTTTTTCTGGCTGACTTTTTAGGCAGGAGCTGGAATTGCTGAAAGACAAATCCGATTGTCCTGTTTCTAAACTTCGCCAAGTCTTTGCTTTTTTTGACTGCTATACTTTCGCCCGCAATCAAAACGTCACCAGAGGTCGGTTGATCTAGAGCGCCGAGCATATTCATCAATGTTGACTTGCCTGAACCGGACGAACCAATAATAGCAACAAACTCACCCTTATTGATATCCAGACTCACGCCATCCAAAGCCCTCACCTCAGACTTCCCCATCTTGTAAATTTTTGTCAAATCACGACAGGAAATGAGTGGTAATGTTGAAGTATTGTCAGCCATTGAGCCGCTTTACCCTCTGCGTCCACCGGGTCTTCCGCCGCCCGGACGCCCCCGTCTGCCACCGCTTCCGATGCCTGTGACAACAGCGTCGCCTTCATTTAAACCTGAAACAACTTCGACAAACGACCCGTCAGACAAACCCAAGCCCACATCAACTTGGCGCATTTTATCGCCGTCTTTAACCCATAACTGCGCATCTCGAATTTGTGCATCCGCCTGAACCAAACGTCGGTACTCTTGATATTCGGTTGAGCTCAGTTCTTTTTTGACAATATCGTCGTAAGTCTCACGCAGTTGTTTCAAACGAGACACGCGGCGCCAGCCTTGTGTTGGATCGGCAATTTGCTCTCGCAATGTCACCGTCTCATTCGCCATGCGCGTCATTATTGACTCTATACGAGCGCTTGGGATGCCGAGGTCAGATAAACGCTTTTGCGTCTTGGGGTCGAGATTCTCTTCCCCTCCCTTTCCTTCGCCTTCGACTTTCCATTGTTTGATTTGGTCTGGGGTCGGGCGGAAACGCTCAGCTGTCGCCGGGATACGCAAAATATCCTGTTTTGAATTCGTCGTAACTTGTAAGTTCGTTGTCATGCCAGGCATCAACACTCGGTCTTCATTGTCCGAGCTAATAACCGCCGTGTAGGTCACGATATTACTTTGTGTTTGAGATTTCAGGCGCAACTGATCAACGCGGCCTTTAAAAACGCGGCCCGGATAGGCATCTACGCTGAATGTGACAGGGTCGCCCGCATCCAGGCCCGAAACATCGCTCTCTACAATCGCAGCATCAATTTTTATTTTGGATAAGTCACCTGCAATTTTGAACAATTCCGGTGCAGAAAATGATGCAGCCACTGTTTGACCGGGGTCGACCAAGCGCTCAATCACGACGCCTTTTATAGGGGACCGAATTTTGGTGCGGGACAAGTCTACGCGGGCTGTTCGCAAATCGGCTTCGGCCTGTTTTAAGGAAGAACGCGATCCTTCAAGACGCGCTTTCGCCAATTCCAAATCAGCGGCAGCCAATTGCATAGACCGCTCTGTTTCTTCGAGTTGCGCCTGCGAAATTGCGCTTTCCGCATAGAGCTGTTCGCGGCGGTCCAATGAGCGTTTAGCCTGCGCTAAATTCACCTCTGCGCGTTTAAGAGACGCATCGTTAATTCGAATGTCAGAGCGGCGGTTTTCAACCTGCGCTTCTGACTGCGAAACACGGTTTTGCAAATTCTCGGGGTCAATGACCGCCAAAACATCGCCGGCCTCAACAGTTGAATTGAAATCAACATCGACGCTAAGTAATTTCCCGGAGACTTCTGACCCAACTTGGACCGTTATATCTGGGCGCACGGATCCGGTCGCATTGATTATTTTGGCGATAGCCCCGCGAGACACCTTCCCGCTTTGAAGGGAGGGCGCCGGAGCCGCCTCGCCCTTAGCCGCAGCCGGTTTTCCCGCCCCCGCGCCTTTCGCATTACCGCAGGCGCTAAGGCCTGATGCCGTGATTAAAGCTAAACAGGATAGGGAAAGAAGATAATGCGCGCGCCTGAAAAAAGGGGCGTTATGAGTTTCGTTCATGGGTATCTCGCGAAGATTAAATTCGGCTCACTTTCCACATGACGTGAAAAGCGAATGCATACTGTACATAGACTATACGCCTACCGCCGCAATCGCGTTTGTTAAAATGACAAAATGGTATGGAAACTATCCTGAAGGTAGGTTTTGCCAACGCAAGACACTCTCGGGGCGTCGGCTATGGGGATGAATACCATACTCAACAAGCTTACTCTATACGAATTTAAACCTATCGGTTTCGATTGCGATACTCGCTTGGAGTCATGCTTTCCGAGTTTTTAAAAGCACGGTTGAAGGACGACAATGAATTAAACCCGCCATCCAAAGCTATGGTTAGAATGGGCAGGTGTTCCTTCTCTCTATCGGTTAGTACGCTTTTCACGTCTTCAATACGGTAGGCGTTCACGAACTCGCTGAAGTTCTTATACCCTAGATTTTGATTGATGAGTGTACGGAGCCGATGTTGAGTGACCCCTAGTTTCGACGCTAACGTAACGATGCTGAGACTTGGGTCTTTAAAGGCTAGGCCTTCTTTCATTTCATAAAATAATTTATCCCGAAGCGGCTTGTCCCTTTCACTCAGGGTATTATTTTCTTGTATGTCCTCCTCAAAAGTGACGGCCTTTTGATCAAAGGAAATCATCCAGACAAAGCCCCAAATTATTGCGGGCCATATAGCGAGAACTTTCGACGTTTGTCGCCATTCAGACGTGTTTGGAATAAGCGGTTCGCTGATGGCGGCTACCGCCGTTACAAAGGTTATAATTGCGACGAAATAAATACGCGAAGCACGCCGTTTATGTAACAGGTCATCTTTCCGCCCTTTTAGGGTCGTCGCGCAAAGATGAGTAATCAGTGCAATCGACATAAAACTAATGACTGGCCCTATTAAAGGAGGGTCTTCTAAACCCCACCCGAATTCATCAAATCTCACCCATAGGATCGGGACGCAATACAATATTCCTATCAAAATATGGAAGGGTTTTAATGTGAAGTCCGAACTGAATAAGGACAGCGCGAACAGCCAAACAAAGACTAAGTGGGGAATATCAAGCAGTCTTACAACAACATATAAAGTTCCGGAAGGCTGAAATGTCTCCGGCGAATAGCCAATAAACATGGCACATAAACTTATACAGGTCAGTATTAAGTAAGGGGCACTCCTCCATTTTCGAAAATGCATCATCGTCAGCGCTGCCAGCAGCAATAATACACCAACACCTGAAAACCTGAAAAACGCGTCTAGTCCGATCATAGAAGCCAAGGGTAGTAGCTGGACCCGAAGCTCGCAACTCAATTTCAGATACCATACCCCCAAATGAAACAGGTCCCGCGAAATTGGGGAGGTTTTGCGCGATTTTGATAAGACAGCTTAGGCGTTTGTCTTTGATACTATTTCTATAAACCTCGGAGATATTTTATGAAAAAGTTTTCTTGTGCTGTCGCCGTTATGGGTCTGCTATTATCCATGCCAAATTCCGCAATCGCAGGCGAAGCCGAAGACGCGATTATTGAAAAGGTCGTTGACGCTTATGGCGGGGCCAAGTTTGAAAATTTAAAATCCATCACAATTCACTCCGATTTGCGTTTTGGCTCGATTGAACAGGGCTATACGGCTGGCTATGTCGAACTATTACCAAGGAAGAAAATTCTGAAAATTGACTTGATCAATAAACGCGGCAGCATGGAAAGCTGGGGCGGGCCTTTAAACCACTTTAACATGCGCAACTTAAATGTGGACAGCGGCACGGCAATAATTTGGTATGATAAAAAAGAATACCGCCTAGAGCCGGGAGGGACCTTTTATGGACAATTTGGTGGGGAGATCCGTACCTCTGATACTTTGCTCGCTTTTGAATTAATGACTCGCCCAGATGTCGTCACGCATAAGTATAAAGAGACTTATTTGGGTATGCCGCATGATGTGGTGGAGCTCGCTATCCCGGATTGGCCCGTAATGGATCTCTACATAAATAGCGGTACCGGCCATATTACTAAGATGGTGCGCGAAACCGGCAACGGTGCGATAAGATATCAATTCGGTGATTTCAAAAAAACGGACGGCATTACTTATGCTAATGATTTTGACTTTTACGTTAATGGTTTCTTTTCGGAATATGCCAAATCGCGTAAGATTAAAGCCAATAATGTGCGGGCAAAAACATTTGAAATAGACCGCGGCCTACGCGAAGAAGGCGAAGCCGTCGATCAGTCTGAGATGCGTGTAGATGCCGTTGGTAATCGTGTGCATCACGTTGGGAAGACAAGCGCTTATTCAGCATTTATTGAAGCGGACGACTATCTCATCGCCGTCGGCGGTACTGCTGGGTTTAAAGATCGCTATGAAGCTTACAAAACCGAACATGGAAGTGATGCCAAGCCGCTACGGTATATGATCGTAACTCATCATCACGGTGATCATCTGGCGAGCATGAAAGAGGCCAGCGATCTGGGGGCCACGTTTATTTCGCCTAAAATGGTCGTAAAGAGTTTGAAAAATCGTGTGGGTGAGGCACTGACCGACTCGAACATTAAAATTCTTGATAAGAAAATGACGGTGGGTCCAGTCGAAATTTATGATATCGTTACATCCCACGTCGGTAGCTTTGCTCTCGTTTATGTACCAGAAGACAAAACCGTGTTTCAGGTCGATCACTATGGCGGCTATTACAAGGAAGGCCCGTCATTCGCGAACGGGGCAGCGGCCACTCTCAAGGCCGAAATAGACCGTCTGGGCCTTGATGTGAAGGTTATCCTGAGCGGACATCACCGCAAAGCGGAGCCATATTCGATGCTGCTAACATCACTTGAAAAATACTACCGTCCTGGACCGTGCCCTACAAAGCGTGCAATTTGCCAGTAACAAGGATTATAGGATAAACACAACGGTTCTGGAGAAAGACATATGCACAAAATAGGTTTCGTCCTCAGCGCCGCTATTGTTCTTGGCGCTTGCAAAGAGGCTAACACGCAAAGAGTCAAAGATTTTCATCCACGCCCTAGTGTTCCCGTAAAAGAGATCGTGCTCGACAACCTGAAAAGCCCTTGGAGCATTGCTTTTATCAATGACACGGATGCCTTAATTTCTGAGAAAGGAGGCAATCTATTACGTGTCGACCTTACCGATAAAAGCCGTAATATCATCACAGGGTTCCCAGATGATTTAGCAAACGACACTGTTGGCGAAAAATACAAGGGCGGTAACAACGGTATTTTTGACGTCATTCTAGACCCGAATTTTTCTGAGAATAATTTCATTTATGTGGCCTATTCAGCTCGCCAAGATACAGCGTTTACTACTAAAATTATTAAAGGGCAGCTCAATGGCTCGGCTCTGAAAGATGTCGAGACTCTTTTTGTCGCGACACCCTTTACCGAGAACGAACGTTACCATTTTGGAGGTGGTCTGGTATTTGGCCGCGATGGGAAGTTATATGTCACCATTGGAGAACGCTTATTCACTGAGAAAGATCAACCAGATATTCCGATTGCACAAAACCTCTTCGACAGGAGAGGAAAGATTTACCGTCTTAATCCTGATGGTTCTATACCGGATGATAATCCCGACTTCGGAGAAGAGGCCGTTCCGGGGATCTACGCTTTAGGTATTCGGGCGGCTCAAGGTTTGGCCGTGCACCCTAGGACTGGTGAAATTTGGTTTTCAGAGCATGGCACGCATCAGGGTGATGAAATCAATAAACTTACTGCGGGTGCTAATTATGGATGGCCAATCCGTACGACAGGGAAATACCGTTTTGCGGATTATGATCCCCCTAAAATGGAAGACCGAAGCTTCACAGACCCTATATGGTATTGGCGGCATACTGTTGCTCCGACAGGATTGACCTTCTATTCAGGTGACGAATTCCCAGAATGGCAAGATGACCTGCTCGTACCAGGTCTGTCGATTGGTTCACTCTGGCGAATAAATTTTCAGAACGATGAGATCGTCGGACTCGAAACATTATTCGTCAATGATAGGGCGCGAACACGAAAAGTTAAGCAGAGCCCAAACGGAACGCTTTATATGCTGACCGATACGAATTT
>CAZMEN010000005.1:0-85447 GCA_964565335.1 uncultured Algimonas sp.
CTTCAGCGGCGCCCCTATTGCAGGTTTCGGTGAGTTCATCAAGTGTTATTGACTGTTTAAGTTGAAACGGCCCGACGCGTGTGCGCCGCAATACCGTCACATGCCCGCATGTGCCCAGCTCAGCCGCCAAGTCTCTGGCGAGAGAGCGGATATAGGTGCCTTTGCCGCAATCCACGGCGAAGGAGGCTGTTTGCGTATCGCAGGTTAAAAGGTCAAAGTGGTCGACCTGCACCTCTCGGGATTTAAGCACCACCTCTTCGCCGCCGCGCGCCAAATCATAGGCGCGTTTGCCGTCTACTTTAATGGCGGAGAATTTCGGCGGGACTTGCTCAATGGCTCCTGTGAATTGGGGCAGGGCGTCCCGGATGTCTTGCTCACTTGGCCTATGGCCGGATGTTTGCGTAATCTCGCCTTCGGCGTCCTGCGTCGTCGTATTTGCGCCCCATGTCATTTCAAACTCATAGGACTTGGCGGCGTCCATCATAAAGGGAACGGTCTTCGTCGCTTCTCCTAATGCAATTGGAAGAATACCCGTGGCTAGCGGGTCAAGCGTGCCCGCATGGCCCGCCTTTTGCGCTTGAAACAACCAGCGCGTTTTGCCCACGGCCTTTGTGCTGCCCAAACCATAAGGCTTATCGAGCACCACCCAGCCATGAACGGGATTACCTTTGCGTTTACGGGGCAAATTTTCCTCTTTGCGTATTCTAGTTTTTTAGGGCGGAATAAGCAATATGGTTGCAAAATCAATGCTTTCACCCATTTTGATCTTCTGTAATTTCTTTTTTGGGCGTGAACTATTTTTAAGGGGAAAACCATGAAAGTAAAATTATTCTTACTGGCAGCCGCTTCGGTATCGCTAGGAGCGTGTTCTTCAATTGCAAATGGCAATAATCAAGCCGTTATGTTTACAACGGGCGATGTCGAGGGCGCGAACTGCGTTGTTTCTGAAGGGCGTGACGGCACCGTAAAAGTGAGCCTCACCACACCCGAAGAAGTTCAAATTCGTCGTGCGAAAGCCGCTATTAAGGTTGAGTGCAACAAAGAAGGATATCAAAAAGCTGTGCGCCGCTTTGAGTCAAAAGTAGAAGGCACGACAGGCGGGAATATCCTAGCAGGGGGTTTCGTCGGTTTGGGCGTGGATGCTATGACAGGGGCGATGTTTAAATATCCTGATACGGTCGTCGTCGACATGCAACGTATTGGCGTCACAACGCCGACTGTGACAGGTGAGCCTGTTACGTAAGGCGAGCTAGATCGTTTAAGAAAAAGCCGCTCTAGAGGCGGCTTTTTTATTGGGTTTATCCTTTTAAATCTTGCACCACTTTGGGGTCTGAGAGCAATTTCGCCATATCTTCGGCCGTATCAAAACTCGTGTCTGCCACAAATTTCAAACGCGGGGTCGATTTCATTTCCATTTCTTTCCCCAATCGCCCGCGCAAGAATGAACCGCAGCGTTGTAGGGCTTTGACGACTTTTTCCGTATCGCCGCCGCCTAAGGGAGCGGCATAGACAATCGCATGTTTCAAATCGGGCGAGGCTCGGACTTCGGAAATCGTCACGCTTACACCTTGCAGGTCAGGGTCGCGGATATTTTCTTTCGCCAAAATTTCAGACAAAGCGCGGCGGATAAGTTCTCCGGCTTTTAATTGTCGTTGGGAAGGGGGTCTGTTTTTACTCATGAGGCTTATATTGGCAGGCTTACATGGAATTACCAGTAGTCGCGGGTATTATTCCGTAGAGTCAATATCCGTTAGGCCGGGGGCTTCATCCAGATATCGAGCCTCCCTTAGTTTCGGGAAGAGATACATCCACAGCCCCGCAATGCCGATAGCGGCTACGCCGCCCGCCGTCACGGCAAAGACCGCGCCAAAGGCCGCGGCCATCATGCCCGCGCGAAACTCCCCCAGTTCGTTAGACGCGCCAAGGAAAATCGAATTTACGGCATTAACGCGTCCGCGTACATTATCAGGGGTCCAGATTTGCAGTAGGATTTCTCGAATATAGACCGAGACCATATCAAAGCCGCCCACCGCTATCAGGGCCAAAATAGAGAGCCATGCCAGAGTAGACACGCCAAAAACAGCCGTCGCCAAGCCAAATAGGATAACCGTCGCAAAAAGGATAATGCCGGCATGATCTTTGATCGGGAAAGCGATTAAAAAGCCGAGTGTTATGATGGCGCCAATACCCGGCGCGGCGCGCAGGAAGCCGAGACCAACAGGGCCAAGGCCTAAAACATCACTGGCGTAGATTGGAAGTAAGGCCACCGCGCCCCCCAAGAGCATGGCAAAGAGATCGAGTGAAATGGCGCCCAACACAATTTTCTCCGTCCATATATAATGAAAGCCGCCTATGATAGTTTTTATCGTGACGGGCGCTTGCTCCAGAACTTGTTTGGGTTTTTCGAGAGAGAAGATAAGTCCGGCCGCTATCGCCATTATGGCTGCGGCACAACCATAAGCGATGGAACCAGAGAGGCCGTAAAGTAAGCCGCCAGCGACAGGGCCAAAAATAGTTGCTAATTGCCAGGTAGACGTAATCCATCCGACGGCATTCGCGAAATCCTCTTTTGGGACAAGATTGACCACTAGAGACGTCGAGGCGGGGGTATAAAACGCCCGCGCTACACCGAACACGGTGAGAGCGGCCAACACTAAAACGGGCTCGAATTGTTGTGTCAGAGCCAGATACAGAATGGCCAAAGCGCAAATCATTTCCAGAATAATGGCGCAGCCCATCACCAATCGCCGTCCTAATTTGTCGGATGCGAGTCCGGTAATGAGAACTAAAACCAAGGCCGGAAGGAATTGAACAAGGCCAATCATGCCGAGCCAAAAGGCGTTGCGCGTTACTTCCCAAATTTGCCAACCGACAGCGGTTGATACAATCTGTGTGGCAAAAGATGTTGAGAACCGCGCAATGAAATAACGGGTATAGGACTTATGACGAAAAGCGGCGAAACGGTTTTCGGGCGTCGCCGTTTCATTATGGCGATCAGGGCTCATAACGAGCGGCTATGTTTCGACTTCCAGAAATCCACTTGCAATGAATCGCTTGACGAGCGCCAAACGCATGTCATCGGGCATATCGCCCGGAATGTCTGAAATTTTAAATGCGGGTGTATCAGCAATAAAGCGAAGGCTGTCTTCTGCTCCCGCATGAAGGAGAATGGTTTCGCCCGGTTGGCGGAAATCTATTACCTCACCCGAGACCATATGATGAGATAGGCTGTGACGTGTTTGTTTAACAAGGCTGTCCAAATGGAGAGGCGGGTTTAAATCTCCCGCAGGCAGTTGGGGTAGATCTTTAATCATCCGGCATTTGCGGCGCTCAAGAGCGTCCGTGATAAATTTTGGATCGTCTATCTTAGACATAAGGGCGTTTAAGCCTTCGCGAATGCGGGCAATAATGATGTCGTGATTGCCTGTTTCTGACAGTTGGTCGGGCCGTGTGGTCAGGCTCTCTCGAATCGGTCGTTCTAAATCAGAGAGGTGATCCAGAACCGCGTTCATTCCGTCCCGTAGCGTGACCGGAGAAAAGCCGATGGATAAATGAAGCGACTCAGCGCTTGTCTGCACCGTATGGGCCGTTCCGCGCGGCATATAAATAATATCACCTGGACCAACATCAACTGTGTCATAGGCCTCAAAATCTGGTTGACCTTCGCCAAGACCTTTCCAAGGATTAGAGAGTTTTGCGGGCTCGCGGGAAATAAACCACCGTTTGGCTCCCATGAGCTGAATACAAATTAGATCATATTCATCATGGTGGATGGGGGCTTTATTGCCGGGCTGGCTCCAAAAAATCACAACATTGACGGGGTTTTCAATTAGAATCTCCAAAGCCCGCACGAAATCGGCAAGTTCCGACGATATTTGAGAGACGTCCGGAATGCGAACTGTGTAACCATTATTATGATATTGATCGACGAGGGTTTGAAAAGCTTCGGGGCTTTCAACGGCGTGCGGTGAAGGCCTTGGCCCTGTTGGATCTAAGGCATGGCACGTCAGTGTGGGGGCGTAGTCCTTATAAGCCTTGAGAATAGCCGCCTTTGGGTCTGGGCCAATCATCCTTGCGCGATCTTCGCGGCCATTCTTGACCAAAGCGATGGGGCGTTTGCCAACGACATCCTTAAAGAAGTCATCATAAGGCAAGGGCCGCAAGACGTCAGACACTATGGATTTTGCATCAAGGGGTTGCACAGAATAACCTAGTTAAAACACAGAAATACCTATCGTAGCTCAGCCTCTAGCAGGAAGGTGTTGCGGCAACAAGCTTTCGCGATTTGGGAAAAGAAAAACCCTCCGCAATGGGAGGGTTTTTTATTGAGATATACCGACTCTCTCTAATCGAGGTTCCGTTCAATCAGTTCAACGGTGAAGCACTCGATTTGATCGCCTTTGCGCAGATCGTGATAGCCTTCAAAGCCCATACCGCATTCCATACCGGCTTGGACTTTCGGTACTTCATCTTTGAAGCGTTTCAGCGTGGAAAGCTCGCCTTCGTGAATGACCACGTCATCACGCAGTAGGCGTACTCCGGAGCCGCGTTCGACACGGCCCTCGGTGACTTTACACCCTGCAACTTTACCAAGTTTAGTAATGTTAAAGACTTCAAGGATTTCGGCGTAACCGATAAAGGTTTCGCGGCGTTCCGGCGCCAACATGCCGGAGAGCGCGCCTTTAATTTCCTCAATCAGATCATAAATGACCGAATAATAACGGATCTCAACGCCTTCGCGCTCTGCCAAATCTTTGGCTTGGCGATTGGCCCGAACATTAAAGGCAATAATCGGGGCGCCCGATGTCATAGCCAATTGAACGTCGGATTCAGAAATCCCGCCTGCGGCTGCATAGATAACGCGGGCCATGACTTCATCATTGCCAGCGCTCTCAAGCGATGTCTTAATCGCTTCGGCAGAGCCTTGAACATCGGCTTTCACCAAGAGCGGCATTTCTGACGTTTCTTTATTGTTCAATTTCGCCATCATCTGTTCCATTGACGCAATGGCAGATGGGGCGGCAGATTGTTTGTCTTTGGCCTTTTGTTTCCGATATTCGGTTAACTCGCGAGCGCGGCTTTCGCTTTCCACCACGGCAAAGGGTTCGCCTGGTTGCGGCGCGCCGTCCAGACCCATCACTTCAACAGGCACGGATGGCCCGGCTTGTTTCAAGGTCTTATTGCGCTCATCGGTTAAGGCTTTGACCTTGCCCCAATATTCGCCGGCCACAACAATCTGGCCACGTTTTAATGTGCCGCGTTTGACCAAAAGTGTCGAAACAGGACCGCGCCCTTTTTCAATTTTGGATTCAATCACCAAACCGTCCGCATTGCGTTTCGGATTGGCTTTCAAGTCCATCAACTCAGCTTGCAAGGCAATCGCTTCAGCGAGTTCCTTCAGGCCTGTTTTCTTTAAGGCAGACACTTGCACCGCTTGGGTTTCGCCCGACATGCTTTCGGTGATGACATTATGCTGCAAGAGGTCTGTTTCAACTTTTTGCGGGTTGGCTTCGTAGGCGTCCATTTTGTTGATGGCGACAATAATCGGCTTTTCTGCGGCGTTCGCATATTTAATCGATTCAATCGTTTGCGGCATGATGCCATCATCCGCGGCGACAACCAGAACTACGATATCAACGGCTTCGGCGCCGCGTGTTCGCATTTGAGAAAAAGCGGCGTGACCCGGCGTATCTAGAACCGTAATATTTTCGCCGGACTTCAGCTTTAATTGATACGCGCCGATATGCTGCGTGATACCGCCTGCTTCGCCGGAAGCCACATCAGTCGAACGCAGAGCATCCAAGAGCGATGTTTTCCCGTGGTCGACGTGACCCATAACCGCAATAACAGGCGCCCGCGGTTCGCGGTCGCTTTCATCGGACGGTGTATCATCAATGATGAAATTGTCTTCTACATCGGCGTCCGCAACCCGTTTCACTGTGTGACCAAAATCTTCAACAATGAGCTGCGCCGTATCGGCATCAAGCATATCGTTAATTTTCATCATTTGGCCCTGCTGCATCAGATATTTTACAACATCTGCGCCCCGTTCGGCCATACGGTTGGCAAGATCACCGACAGAAATGACTTCTGGAATAGTGACTTCACGTTGAACTTTGTCACGAGAGGCACTCCCGCCGCGTTGGCGTTGTTTTTCCCGTTCGCGGGCGCGCTTCATAGAAGCCAGTGAGCGTTGGCGCTCATCATCGCCGGAGAGTGCAGACACAATCGTAAGCTTGCCGCGTCGGCGTTTTCTTTCGCCTTTTGTGCGTGTAGGCGGCGGTGTATTGCCGCGCTTCTTCTTGACGCGTCCCCCAGCTTTTTCGAGCTCGGTCATATCTTTATCAGATTTTTCACGATCAAGCGGTGAGCCGACAGTTTTGCGCGAATTACGCGCCTCTGCTTCTTTCTTGCGGCGCTCTTCTTCTTCCTCTTCCAAGCGGCGGAGTTCAGCTTCTTCTTCTTCGCGTTTCTTGCGTTCAAGCGCGTCGCGCTCTTCCTGCATACGCTTTTGACGTTCTTCTTCTTCGGCGCGGCGGCGGGCGTCGCGTTCCGCTTGTCCAGCTTGTGCTTTTAATAAGGCCGCCTGACGCTTTTTATACTCAGCTACCGAGAGGCCTAAAGCCCGAGCGGCTTCTTTTTCATCAACTGGTTTCGGCGGCGCAGGCGCGACTGGCGGTTTTAACTTAGGTGCAGGTGCCTTGGCCGCAGGTGTTTTGACCACATCGACTGGGGCCGGAGCCGTTTTGTCTTTTGCAACAGGTGCTTCCGGCGTTTCAACCTTATTGGAGGATACACGCGGAATGGGTGCGGGGCGGGCAATATTTGGAACAACCGACTTTGTCTCGGTTGTTTCCGGACCCTTATTAATCGGTGCAATATTGGGCTTAATTTTAGGCGCAATAGTCTTGGCGCCGGGCTTTTTGCTTCCCGGGCGGACAATAACTTTTTTCTTCTTCTCAACAACAACGGTGGATGTCCGTCCGCGTGTTGTCCGGGCACCGCCTTTGTTCAAGGTCAGAGGGCGTCGAGCCGGTTTTTTATCAGATGTATCGTTCATCATTTACTTTCAGTTGAAGGGGGCGGTCATAACTCCGCTGCCTTCCATTGAGGCCGAGCATGCGCCCGGTCCTTTTAAGGCGCGTAACCTAACGTCCGCGCTCGTTTTTTCAACAGTCAAAAGCGGCCCAAAAACCGCTTTATTCCTCTTTTGGTTTCACTTCATGGGCGTAATCAACCCAATCCGACGGAATAAGCGGAACAAAGCCGGAGAGTCGAATAGTTTCAACCTGCAGGCGTTTCCCAAGTTTTCCTCTTTTAATCCCGGCATGAACGAGTTTATCCCGTCCAAAACACTCACCGAGTTCATAAGCCGAAAAACACCCGATAACAGGTGGATCAGCATATTCTAATTCGCGGGCGATGGCGCGGGAAAGCGTTCTAATCTTCCCCCGACCGTCTGCCGCGCCGTCTCGCGCTTCTATACGTATGCCCAAGGCGCCCTCACGCGCTAGACCCACGACCTGATCATAGCCCATAGCAATCTTGCTGGATTTCTTTGCCATGGATAACAATCCCAAAACAGAGCGCCTTAATCCAGCCTCGGTTAAGACGGCCAAATCATCGCCAACTTTCACTTGAGATTTAAATCCTCTGGCAAAGGCCTTGGACGTAATGGCGCGATTGAGTAGTTCAGCATCCGCGCTTACCCAAACGCCGCGGCCCGGCAACTTCCCCGCAATGTCGGGAACGACTTGATTAGAGGGCCCTTTGACAAAGCGGATCATCTCCGCCGGATCTTTAACCTGACCCAAAGCGACGCAGCGCCGCTCTCGCGATTTATGGCCCCGTTTGTCGGGGCCATATTCGGTCTCTTCAGCCACTTTCAGTGCCGCTAAGTCCGTATCCGTTATATCGCTTGTCATGTCTGATTAGCCCGCCGGCTCGAATGCCTCTCGGAGTATCGCTTAGGAGCTTTCGAACAGATTTTCGGCCGTTATGACGGGTGCGCCTTCTTCATCGACTTCGACGTCTTCCTCTACTTCAAGGTCAGAAGCTTCAATCCAGCCCGCTTGAACACGCGCCTGCATAATAAGATTGGTAGCTTCTTCATTGGATAGACCCATATGTTCAATCATGCCGTCTTCGTGAATGCGCTCGCCATCTTTGAACTCAGTGTAGCCATTCAAATCGTCAGGCACGAGACCCGCGACATCTTCGACAGTTTTGATCTCGTTTTTGCCGAAGATAACGGCCATAGGCAAAGTTACGCCTTCGATTTCAAGAACGTCATCCTGCACACCGGCTGCGATACGCGTTTGGTTTTGCTCTTCAGCAATTTTATCAAGATACTCACGCGCACGGGCTTGAAGCTCTTCCGCGGTTTCATCGTCAAACCCGTCAATGGATGTCAGGTCTTCAAGAGCAACATAGCCAACCTCTTCCATGGTTTCAAAGCCTTCAGCTACCAAGAGCTGCGCGACCATTTCGTCCACATCCAGACCTTCCATAAACAGGCTGGAACGCTCGGCAAATTCTTTCTGACGGCGCTCAGATTCTTGTGCTTCTGTTAGAATATCCAAAGCCCAACCGGAAAGCTGTGAGGCCAAACGCACATTTTGTCCGCGGCGACCAATAGCAAGAGAGAGTTGATCCTCAGGCACGACCACTTCGATGCGCTCATCATTTTCATCAATGACCACTTTGGCGACTTCGGCGGGCTGTAATGCGTTGACGATAAATGTCCCCATATCTTCTGTATAAGGAATGATATCAATGCGTTCGCCTTGAAGCTCGTTCACAACGGCCTGAACGCGGGAGCCGCGCATACCGACACAAGCGCCGACGGGATCAATCGTGCTGTCCGCAGAGTAGACTGCGATTTTTGCGCGGGAACCAGGATCACGAGCAACAGAGACGATTTGGATAACGCCTTCATAAACTTCAGGAACTTCCTGAGCAAAGAGTTGCGCCATGAATTGCGGATGGGCGCGCGATAGGAAAATTTGCGAGCCGCGCGGTTCTTCTCTGACATCCATGATGTAAGCGCGGATACGGTCGCCTGACTTTACATTTTCACGCGGCAATGCTTGGTCGCGGCGGACAACGCCTTCGGCGCGGCCCAAATCAACAATGATGTGACCATATTCAACACGCTTGACGATACCGTTGATGATTTCGCCGACTCGGTCTTTGAATTCCAGATATTGACGCGCGCGTTCTGCGTCGCGAATTTTACCCATAATGACTTGCTTGGACATTTGAGCTTGCACTCGGCCAAACTCTAAGGGGGGGAGCTCAGTCGAAATCAGGTCACCCGCTTGGGCTCCTGGATTGTCCATTTGTGCCGTAGACAGGGCGACTTCAGTGGTTTCATTTTCTAAAGCCTCATCTTCGACGATGGTAATCACGCGCCGTAGGCTTTGCTCCCCAGTAACAGGGTCCAATTTGGCACGAATATCCAATTCCGAACCATAACGTAGACGCGCTGATTTTTGAATCGCTTCTTCAATGGCTTCAAGGACGATGGATTGATCAATTGACTTTTCATCGGCTACAGCCTTGGCGATCATCAAAAGTTCAAGTTTATTGGCGGCAATTCCGTTCGTGGACATTACGCGTCTCCGTTTTGGGCGTTAGGGTGGGTATTATTGTTAGGGGCGGCGGCTTTGGCCGCTTCTTTTGCTTTTTGTCCGGCTTCAATCAGCTCATCAGTGATGAGTAATTTGGCTTCGGCAATCCAATCAAACGGGATAGAGGCTGTGCTATCCTCTTCTCCGTCGAGATTTATATCAATATCGGTGCCGTCTATTCCGGCGAGTGTGCCGCGAAAGCGCTTTCGACCTTCAACCAAACGATCTAATTCGACGCGCGCCAGATAACCTTCATAAGTTTCGAAATCTTTCAAGTCGGTGAGCGGGCGGTCGAGACCGGGGGAACTGACCTCGAGGATATAAGCATCAGAGATCGGGTCTTCAACTTCCATGATGGCAGACAATTCGCGAGATAAAGCCTCGCAATTCTCAACGGCCATCAAACCGTCAGTCTTGCGCTCGGCCATAACCTGAACCGTTTTGCGCTTTCCGGCCATCACGCGCACGCGCACGATTGTTAGGCCTAAATCTTCGGCAATCGGTTCAGCCAGAGCCAAAACGCGTTCGTCAGTATGTGTCTTTGTTTTCATATCATTCCGCTAAAAACCAACCTTTTTTAGGCATAAAAAAAACGGCCCCAGCGGGGCCGCCTGTGCCGCATCCTGTGCGGTTGGCGTTTATTCTTAAGCGCTATTTAGGGTAAGAGGCCTTGCGGCGCAAGGCCTAATCACGGCTTGAGCAGAAAGACCTAATTAAGCATGGATTGAAAGAGCTTTAAGAAACTTGGTAGTTTTGCTTTTTCAATAACATGGTCTGCTCCGACATGGGCTGGGCTATTGAGATAATCCACACTGGTATCATTGGAAATAATAGCGATTGGACTGTCGCCGCTCTTTTCCTTGATTTTCGGCATAGACCGTTTCGCGTTAATTGCCGGGGACAGGATGTTGTCGAGCATAATCAAATCAAACCGTTTCTCATCCAATAGATTGAGAGCGTCAGGCAAATCTTTAACGTAATGAAGGCGGAAGTCCGACTTTAACACTTTCGTGCACATGTCTTTTACAAATTCCCGCTCCCATGGGTCGTCGTCTATAAGAAGGAGGTTATGCATAAAATGTATCGGCTCGAAAGGATTTCGAGTCGCTATAAAACACAGATAGAAGAAATCAAAAGAAAAAATGACAGGTTTAGCATATCCTGGGTTTTAAGACTGTGAGGCGATATGCCTTTTAACGGCGGATAAACGTAAAGTAATGACATTCCCGCCCTTCGCGCTTGGCTTTGGCTTCATAACGGGTTGGGCACCAATCATCCGGCGGTGTCCGCCAATCTTGGACAGCATTAGCGGGCCAATCAAAGCCCCCATGTTTATGGATGCGGGTTATCGTCCAATCCACATAATGAATGATGTCGCTGGCAAAGCGAAACTCATGACCGGGTTTCAAAACGCGGTGAATATCATCGAGAAATTCAGGGTTGATGAGCCGCCGCTTGTGGTGCCGTGTCTTGCGCCAAGGATCAGGAAATAGAACAAAGACCTTATCAAGGCTTGCGTCGGGCAAGGCCTTTAAAACGTCCCGCACATCGCCGTGGTGCAGGCTGACATTCGGCAGCTCATTTTCTACACAGCCCTGAACGGCTTTCACAACACCGTTGAGAAAGGGCTCAGCCCCCAAAATATGATTCTCAGGGTTGTTTCGGGCTTGATGTAAAAGGTGTTCAGCGCCGCCAAAGCCTATTTCCAACCACAGCGGTTTATCGATATTGTCTGCGCCCTTCGCCGTATCCCAAATTAAGGGCGGGAAATGCGCTTCCATCATGGATTCTTGCGCAGAACTTAAGGGTCGCCCTTTGGCCCGCCCAAATGTTCGGAAACGATCTCTGTCGCGAAAATGGATGGGTGTATCGCTTGGTGTTTCAGAAAACCGCCGCTTTTCTGAAGGAGGCCTTGTCAACGAGTTTTTAGGGTCTTGCGTCATAGCGGCGCTTTAGCGCGCCGCTTAACTGATTTCTACAGCCTTGTTTTATCGCAAGGGATCTAAGGCCTGTGATTATACTTAGCGTATCACTCTGCGCCCATTATTTTGGGCCAATTATTCCTCGCCTTGAGAATCCTTAGCCATAGCGCGGGCCAATTCGAGTAATTGCCGCCTAACCGCTTTAGAGCGGATTTGACTGACGGCCTTGGCTAAGGCCACACCGTCTGTACTGTTGATAAATTCATAGACAATCGGCATTTGATCATCTTCTGCAAATTCACCATTGGCAAAATTGTCTGACAAGCCGTCGAAGAAAAAATTTATGGGAACTTCCAAAACTTCGGAAATTTTCCAAAGGCGACTAGCGCCAACGCGGTTTGACCCGCGTTCATATTTTTGTACTTGTTGGAATGTGACACCCAATTTATCGCCCAGTCTTTCTTGGCTCATCTTCAAGACTTGGCGGCGTAATCGGACCCGTGTTCCTACGTGCACGTCCACCGGATTGGCAGCGCGCGGCGCGTGTTTTGGATCTTTCAAAGTTCTCATCCTTGCTATGTTCGGTGCCGAGGTGCCCCCACCGTCAATATCGAACGATTAGTGAATTGCGCTAACCTGTCGGTCACGCCCGAATACGATACATAATAAGGCAATGAGCAGGTTTATCAAGAAGACGGCCAAAATCAGAAGGGTAGAATTAGTGTTGTACGTCAATGGTTTAGGCAGTTTCACATCTATGTGAGAGATTTTTTTCTTATCGGCGACGGCCAAAATGCGGCCATAAGGGTCAAAAACTCCGCTCACGCCATTTGAAGCCGCTCGAATAACGGGCAGGCCTTCCTCGATGGCTCGGTAGCGCGCAATATTGGCATGTTGCGCCGGTCCCCAGCTTCCACCGAACCAAGCATCATTGGATTGGTTCAATATAAATTCAGCTCTGGATTCAGTTCCGGCCTTGGGTTTAGTTCTGGCATTGGGTTTAGGCGTAAATCCGGGGAAGATAATCTCATAGCAAAGCTGCGAGCTTCCTATTGGCAACCCCGGAAACTGCGTAAGAGTTTTCTGGCTCGCCGCAGAAATAGACAGAAGATTGGTCGATATAACCGGTACATTTTTGGACTCCATCCATTTACCAAATGGAATGAACTCGCCGAACGGCACGAGTCGCGCCTTATCATTATAAGCGGCAATAGCGGGGATACCGTTTCCGTCAAAGGTAACAGCGACAGAGCTGTTGTAATAATCATCAATAACTCGTCCTGATTTTGGGTCAGGTCTTTGCTCAAGCCTCAGGGAATTCAATAGCCAAACCGGCAAGTCTTGATAATTATTGGCGAAGGCAAGCTCTCGGCCCATCGCATATAGTAGGTCTTCGTTCTCCATCGCCAAACCAGTGGCAGCCCCTTCGGGCCAGATAATATGGCTGACGTTTTGAACGCCTTCGCTCAAGCTTTCAGTGAGAAAGGAATTAACGATATCGGTACTTTTACGGACGTCAAATTTATCGGCTTGTTCAAAGGGGACCGATACAATGCGAAGTTTAATATCATCGTGAGTCTGTATCTCTGCTGCGGATAGCCGCATGTGACCAAAAGCGAATAATCCTCCCAAGGCTATAATAAATAAGGGAATGGCGAAGCGCTTGGCTTGCATAAACAAGGCTGTCGCAATTAAGGCGCTCAAGAGAAACACAAAACAGCTTTGACCATAAATCGTCCAAAGGGCGGCGCCTTGGGAAAGCGCGCCGCCTGCAGGGAAAATATATCCCGTCAAATTCCATGGAAAGCCGCTAAAGGCATATCCGCGTGCCAATTCGGCCAAGGTAAATAAGGCCACAAAGCCGAATTGCGCCCAAACAGGCTTTAATCGTAAGCCCGCAAAAACATAGCCTGCAATGGCCCAAAACAGCGCCAAAATCGCGGCAAGGGCGAAAACCATGAACGGCATAACGGGTATGAATTCTGGCCCTCTTTCGATGAAGGCCGTGCCCACCCAAAATACGCCTAACCCGAAATAGCCCAAAGCAAACCAAAAGGCTGAACTAAAACCGGCGCGGCGCGGCGTCTCAGATGTTCCGGCCCATTGAAGCCGTAGAAACAGGCAAGCAAACCCGAGCAAGGCCAAAGGCCAGAAATGAAGCGGCGCTTGTCCAAGCACGCAGAGGCCGCCCAAAGCAAACCCCGCGAGACGCCCCGTCCATCCATGATTGTTAAGAAAAAACGGAGGGCGATTATGCAGGACGACAGCCTCATTTGGCTTACTGCGCATGGTCAGCCGCTTTTCACGAAGAGGAGGAAGATTGCGGCGGCGGCGATAGAGCGGCGGCGGGGTCAACTGCGTCAGACGTGCCCGCTTTCCTCTTTAGGCCGCGCGTATCTGAAATACGCAGGCGTTTTAAGCGGCGGGGGTCTGCATCTACAATTTCAAACTCCAGACCATCGGCATGTTTAATGATTTCGCCGCGTTCAGGCACTCGGCCCGCCATAGTAAAAATTAGACCGCCTAACGTGTCGACATCTTCTTCTTCATCTGGCGTCGCAAAGTCTCGACCTAATGTCGCCTCGAAAGCCTCGATAGAAATCCTGGCATCGGCTTCCCAAACGGAACGGCCGCCTTTACCTGTTACAATTTGGACTTCGGGGATGACTTCATCATGCTCATCGTCAATATCGCCGACAATGGGTTCAATCAAATCTTCGATAGTCACCAGACCGTCTGTGCCGCCATATTCATCTACGACAATTGCCATATGCGTACGGCGCGCTTGCATCCGCCGCAGAAGCTCTTGTGCCAACATAGAGGGCGGAACAAATAATACAGGGCGCCGTATATATTGTAGGACCTTGCGTTGAGGGTAAGTTTTTCCAGTTCGGCCCTTGGCGTCAAACATCAAATAAGGCAGAAAGTCCTTTACATGAACCATGCCGACAGGGTCGTCCAAAGTCTCTTTATAGACAGGCAGTCGAGAGTGCCCGGCTTCTTTAAAGGCCTCGGAGAGGTCGGTTAAAGTCGCCGTATTATGGATGGCAACAATGTTGGCACGCGGAACCATGACATCTTCCACCCGCAGAAGATGGAAGCGTTCTGCCGCGCTCATCATCACTTCTTTGGCGGCCACCGCCTTACCGGAGGCCGTCGTTGCGGGCTCAGATATTTCATCTGGCATTTCGGGAGAGGAACGGCTGAAGAGTTTCTTCAAAAAACCGGTTTCGGATGCGGGGTCGCTCATAGCGTTTTTAAACTCTCCAGATTTCGTAAAAACTGTCAATAAATATAAGGGTTGTCAATATTCAAAAGCGCAAGGGCCTTTATCTCCAAGGCTTCCATAATGTCGGCCTGTGTGTCTTCCTGATGATCATAGCCTTGAAGATGTAAAAAACCATGAATCAATAAATGCAACAGATGGTCTTCGAAAGCGCGTTGTTTTTGGGCGGCCTCATTGCGCACTGTTTCTAATGCGAGAACAATATCTCCCAAGAGGGACGCAGGTGCCTGAACAGGAAAAGACAGGACGTTTGTCGCTTTGTCTTTGCCCCGATAATCACGATTAAGCGCGCGGATTTTCTCATCATTCGATAAAACCACAGAGAGCTCACCGAGGCGAGGCTTGTCCAGAACTGATAGGCTGGCTTCTATCGCGCGTTCTATTAACGCGCGATCAACAGGCCAGCTATCGCAATGTTCCGCAATGTCTATGGGGAAGGGAAGGGGCACGGTTTACAGGATGGCGGGCTTGGCAGAACAGGAATACATATTATCCGTTTTGCTTTGCGTCTTTCTCATATGCGTTTACAATTTTTCCGACCAAGGGGTGCCGCACAACGTCAGAAGCCAAGAATTTTACTTGTGTAATGCCTTTAATGTCTTCCAAAATTGTGAGGGCATGCGCCAAGCCGGAGGTTTGATTATAAGGGAGGTCAGACTGGCTCGGGTCACCTGTGACAGCATATTTGGCGCGTTCCCCCAAACGAGTCAGCACCATTTTCATTTGCGGGATAGTGGCGTTCTGCGCCTCATCAATCACGACAAAGGCGTCGGATAAGGTTCGTCCGCGCATAAAGGCGAGGGGTGCGACTTCAATATCGCCGGCCGCCTTTCGGCGATCAACCTCATCTCGCCCCAGAACCATATGCAGCGCATCCCAGATGGGTTGCATATAAGGGTCAACTTTTTCGTTCAAATCCCCGGGGAGGAAGCCCAAACGTTCGCCTGCTTCGACGGCGGGACGGCAGGCAATAAAACGGGCGACTTCGCCGCGCGCCAATAAAGACGCGCCATATGCCGTTGCTAAAAATGTTTTGCCTGTACCGGCGGGGCCGACGCCGAAACTAATTGTATCATCACGCATGGCGTGAATGAATTTTTCCTGACGCGGTGTTTTGGGCACAATCGGGCTGCGGCGCGGAAACGGAATAATTGCTTCGACACTGGCGGCCTTCACTTTACCTTTGCCCATAGCGCGGATCAGCGCGCGAATGTCAGATGGCCCGCAAGGCCAACCGCGTTCTAAACGCTGATAGATTTCTTTAATGAGCTCACCCGCCCGCGCGCGGCTTGGCGTATCGCCATTAATATGCACAGCTGATCCGGGCGCTTCGATATAGACACCAAAGGCTTCTTCGATTAGCGCCAAATTAGCGTGGTTCGGCCCGCAGAGCCTGCGAACTAGATCTGCGTCATTAAATTCAAGGATGTCTGTTTGTTTACTCATAGAATTTTTAGATAGGCGCTTTGCTGAAAAAAAGCGAGAGGCTTGTCAGGGCAAAATGTTAATGTCATGCTTTATTTAAAGCCTCACCTCTAAACGGTGGTGAACGAAAGAATGAAAGCGCGCGGGGCAATTATGGAACTAGGCACATTTTCGGTCAGTTTGGCCGTCAAAGACATTCGAAAGTCACTGACATTTTATGAGGCCCTAGGGTTCAAAGAATTTCACGGCGATATTGAACAAGGTTGGGTTATAATCGGGAACGGTCAAACCAAAATTGGTTTATTCCAAGGCATGTTTGATAAAAACATCCTGACTTTTAATCCGGGCTGGGACAGTAATGCCAATCCTGTCGAAGGCTTTACTGATGTTAGAGAGATACAAAAGAGCGTCAGGAGCAAAGGTATCGAACCGGTCACCGAAGCCGATAATGAAACAACAGGCCCAGCCAGTTTCACCGTTATCGACCCTGACGGCAACCCGATATTAATCGATCAACATGTTTGAGGGGTTGGCGTAACCAGCAAAACCAAAGCCATAGTTTCAGGGTTTGACTTTGAGTGAGTATACCATTTTTGTGACGTCATTTCGCAGCGGCGTTAAATTGTCCGTATCGCCCATAACAAACGTGAAAAGATAATCATCGAATTCGGACTTTCCTTTAATATCCCAAACGAACTGTATCGCTGTTCGGTCTTTATAGGTTACTTCCATGCGGTAAGCTTTGCCGGGCCCAATATCGACATAGCCTGAAGAGACAAGTTTTACCTTCTCATAATCCGGGTATTCAGACTGGAAGAAGTTATCCCGGTCAATTGGGAAAAGATGTTTTGCCGCTGTTTCCAAACTGTCTATCGCTGGTTCACCCTGATAGATGAAGAGGTCTTCATACCCCACGCTCATTGAGGGTTTGGCATAGGCCTCATCTATTTCAGGGTATGATTTAATGAATGCTGAATTGGAGTCGGCAAAAACAAAATTAAAAGGCGGTGTAAGGTCCATTGTAAACGGCGCGCCGTCGAAATTTCCGATCGGTGTTTCGATATTTATCTCAATCGATCTAAAAGCGTCCAATACCTCTTCTTGCTTTATGGAGGCCTCATCAAAAACCGTTGCAATGACGACAATCGAGTTTTCTGCCTCAAAGAGCGCCTTGTAAACATGGCCGCTTTTATAGCCGGTTTTGACATAGGTGATGACCATTGGCACTGTTTTGCCATTAATCTCTAGCTCGAGCATTTTCTTTAATTTTGAGCCGCTTTCTTTTGCAAACCGTTTCGCGGCTTTCTTTTCAGTAAACCTTGGCTTCCAAATATTGATGAAACTTTTGGGCTCCTCTAAAACGCGGAAAGCGGGAAGGAATGATACCGTCATGCCTCTCTCATCCACTTGAGGCTTTTCCCTGATGTTTTGCGGTTCGATGAGTGTGACCGAAGAGTTGCCTATTCTTTTTCGCGTCGCTTCGTCCTGTGCATAGCTGTCTGGCGACTGGAAAACTGAGACAAGTAGAAAAAAGACTATGAAAGACAGAATGCGCAAGAGATATCCTTATGACGGTGTTTTACGAAACAGTGAGGCCAGCCTCCCATAAATTACTATCTAACTCTACCCTTCAACCCACTCGCCAATCAAAGAATTCCTGCCGGCATCGGTCATCTTCACTTTCACGATTTGTCCGATGAGGCTCTCAGGGCCGTCAAAATGCGTTCCTTGCAAATAGGGACTACGTCCAAAGAGTTGCCCATTTTTGCGGCCAATGCCTTCGACTAAGACATCCAATGTTTTGCCAACGAGGGACAAATTGAATTCATGTTGCTGTTTGTAAAGCAGCGCTTGTAAGCGCACGAGGCGGTCTTGTTTGTCCTCTTCGGGGACTTGGCGCGGCAGGCCAGCGCCCGGCGTGCCGGGACGAACGGAGTATTTGAAACTGAACGAACTTCCATAGCCGATCTCTTCGACGCATTTCATTGTTTGCTGGAAATCCGTTTCGGTCTCGCCGGGGAAGCCAACAATGAAATCTCCTGAAAGCGCAATGTCAGGGCGCGCGGCGCGAATTTTCGCGATGAGGTCTTTATATTCTGCATAGCTATGCCCGCGATTCATGGCGTGCAAAACTTTATTCGACCCAGCTTGGATCGGCAGATGCAGATAGGGCATGAGCTTGGGTTCATTGCCTATGGTTTCAATCAAATCATCATCCATATCGCGTGGATGCGAAGTGGTGAAGCGAATGCGGTCAATTCCGCCGACGAGCGCGACATGACGAATAAGCCGCCCAAGCGTCCACTCTTCCCCGTCTTCGCCGACGCCGTTATAGGCGTTCACATTCTGACCGATGAGGGTAATTTCGCGCACGCCTTGCCGCGCTAATTCGCGGGCCTCGGCAATGATTTGCGCGACGGGGCGGCTAACTTCGGCGCCGCGTGTATAAGGCACAACACAGAAGGTGCAGAATTTGTCACAGCCTTCTTGAATGGTTAGAAAAGAAGAAAAGCCTTTTACTTGCCGCGTTTCTGGGAGTTGGTCGAATTTTTCCAGCGTATCAAATTCGGTTTCCAATATGTCGCCTGTACCGCGATAAACCTTCGCAATCATTTCGGGGAGTTTGTGATAGGTTTGCGGGCCGAGCACCATATCGACGACAGGCGCGCGCGCCATAATCTCTGCGCCTTCGGCTTGGGCGACACAGCCCGCGACCGCGACTTTCATATCGGGATTATTGTGTTCTTTATGTTTCCGAATACGGCCTAGTTCCGAATAGACTTTTTCGGCGGCTTTTTCGCGAATGTGGCAAGTATTGAGAATAACAAGGTCGGCATTATCCGGCTCTTCAACAGGGGCATAGCCGATTGGCGCGAGTACATCGGCCATGCGTTCACTGTCATAGACATTCATCTGACAGCCATAGGTCTTGATGAAAACTTTTTTGGTATTGGGCTTCGTGGCGTCGGGCTTGGCTGCAATAATTGCAGGAGCATCAATATCACGGGGCGCGTTTTTATCGCGGGGTGAAATCGTCATGATTATTCTCACTAATGTTAGATGAGCGGCCTATAGGATACGGCTAGGACTTGAGCAAGACTTACCTTTCATAGGCATTAGACCGCGCGAGCGCATAGCTTGCCCCTAAAAATGTCAGGATAAGCAAGAGCGGCGGAACACCCATCAAGGCTTTTGTTTTCCGCGTTTCCGTGACGCCCGGAATTTTATTAACGGATATATTGGATTTGATGTGAGTGCCTAGAGGCCGTGTTGATTTTTGGAACTGCAGCACGGAGTTATAGGTCGCATCCAATTTGCGAGCCGTCGTTTTCTTACGGGCAGAGACCCAGTTTTGGGATTTTTTGATAGTTGAACTTGGTATCTGACTGGGTTTGGATGTTTCCATCTTGGTTTCGGGAGTCGATGCCAGAGCGATAGAGGGTAAACTTAGACTACTGACGAGCATTCCGGTCAAAAGGATTTGTCTTAAAGATTGAAACGTAATTCTTTTAGAAAGTGGCATTTTATCCTCCGGTTCGTTCCGATGAATAAGCAAGCGCAATGCCAATTTAGCGTTTAAGGTGAATTTATTATAAAAATTCCTGTAAGAGGCGTGTTTACCTTTGAGGACAGGAGACAAGAGAAGCCTTGTGTTAAGGAGTAAGGGTCATGCCCTTAGTCGAGCAATAGGAAACTTTACACGGCCAGCCGAGTGGTTGAAAAGAGTCATGATTGGAAACACAGAGAGTCGGAACTGTTAATGTCGGCGAGTCTAAAGGTGAGTCCAATTTAAAATATTCGGAATAATTCCGAGCATAGTCCTCTAAATTCTCTCTCTACGTTTTAAAATGTCTTTACTTTTTCTTGCGCCCGTAAAGCTCAAGCCTGTGATCGACGAGTTCATACCCAAGCTTTTCTGCTATGCGGTGCTGTAGCGCTTCGATTTCTTCATCGACGAATTCAATAACATCACCCGTGTTCACATCAATCAGATGGTCATGGTGGTCTGCATCGGCGGTTTCATAACGGGCCCGTCCGTCTCGGAAATCATGGGTCTCAATAATATCAGCATCAGAAAACAAACGCACTGTGCGGTATACGGTCGCCAATGATATTTTGGGGTCGAGTTTCACCGAACGGGCATAAAGCTCTTCTGCGTCAGGATGATCATCCGCTTCGGATAGAACCTGCGCAATGACGCGGCGTTGGTCTGTCATTCGCAGACCGCGTTCGGAGCATTTTCTTTCAATCCAATTTGGCATAATCTTTGTCTATCATATTGCTACGGCGCGTCCAGTGCTGTGCGCGAGTTTTGCGTCTCTTATCCCTTGTTAAGCGTTTTAGAGAATGTGAGAGCCGCAACCCGTCCTGCCGCCGTGCGGTAATAGGCCGGTCTGCGCCCAATAGGGTGGTAACCACAATTTTTATAAAGGGTGATTGCGTTATTATTTCTTTCCGAGACATCCAGATAAAGCGTTTCAACGCCTCGTGCGGCCAGAGCGTTCTCTCCTGCCTCTAGCAAAAGGCGGGCATAGCCTTTGCGCCGCTGATCTGGGGCGCATGCGATGGTCAGAATATCGGCTTGATCTCCGCCGACTTGAAATAAAGCAAAGGCGGCCAAGGGATCTGCTACGCCCAGACATAAATCTTTTTTGATATGGAGCGCCATCTCCTCAGAGGGCCATCCTGCTGGGAAGGATTCTTTATGTATCTGCGCCATCCGGTCAGCGTCTTTGAGGCTTAAGAGGCGGCTATTCAAGGTTTCGCTTTGCCCGGCGCTGTTATGGCGGATTTAGGCTCAAGGCCCCCCGGTAGTTTTGCGTCTGGTCCGCGGGAATAAAGCGGTGTGGGCGGGGCCGATTGCGGCGTCTCGTGCTGCGCCAGCCATGCTAGAATAACCGTAGAAATTGGAGCGTCGCGGATGATCGTGTCCGCGCCAGTCATCTCTATCAATGTTTCAGCTTCGGCAGCTTTCTGTGTCACGGGCGCAATTTCACAAAGCCCATTTCTCCAAACGCCCCAGCATATCTCGCCGCGCCGGACATCGGCAACGCTGACAACCGTCTTATTCATTACGGGGTCCGCTTCGCGCGCCCAGATTTCTAAAGACGACAATCCAATAACGGGAAGCTTACGCGGCAGTGCAAAGCCTTTGGCAAAAGATAAAGCGACCCGTTGTCCGGTAAAGCTACCGGGACCTGTACAGACACTAACGCGGGAAACATCGTCGACATTGCGTCCGGCATTATAAATCATTTGTTGAACCATGGGGGCTAGGTATTCGGCATGGCCGCGCCCGATACTATCAGAGCGGTGGGCAATGATACGGCCTTCATCAACCAAAGCGGCGGAGCAGGCTTTCCCTGTTGTATCTAATCCCAAGGTCAACATAGAGCTTTGGTATTAAAGCGCCGCTTCAACGCGGGTGACTTCGGGCACATAATGTTTGAGCAAGTTTTCAATGCCGCTTTTAAGGGTCATGGTAGAGCTGGGGCAGCCCGCACAAGCCCCGCGCATTTCCAAATAAACGGAGCCGTCTTCTTCGTCGAAATGACGGAAAACAATATCGCCGCCGTCTTGGGCGACGGCCGGGCGCACGCGCAATTCAATCAGCTCTTTGATCTGCTCGACGATTTCCAATGTCACGCCTTCATAAACATGCTCTTCAACATCGCCTTCTTGCAATTGGTCCAGAAGCGGCGTCCCGCCCGCGACATAGAAATCCATAATCGCGCCTAAAACAGCTGGTTTCAGGTGTTTCCATTGCGCATCTTCATTTCGGGAGACTGAAATATAATCCATGCCAAAGAAAACCCGCTCGACATCAGGTATCATAAACAGCATTTCAGCGAGCGGCGCGCGCGATACATCAGCGCCGCGAACGAATTCTAGAATACGCCCGCCTTCGCCGACGACATCGCGTCCGGGGAGGAATTTCAATGTTGCCGGATTCGGCGTTTCTTCGGTTTGTATGAACATGACCTCTAATTGGGTGTTCTCACGAGAATGTGCAAGACTGTATGTGAAGAAGAGAGATTGACGTGTGCTCTTCTAGTTTGCATGAAACCTTATGCGCTCCTTTAGAGACAGAAACAAATATATGGCTTTGAAAAAGAGCTTTATGTTTTCGGTTGTATATATGGGCCTATCTGCTTGTGCGGGTCTGGATACACGGCTGCCGACAATCGTGAGCACAGAACTTGCCGCAGAAAAGGCCGCTCAGGAAAAGATCGCACTGTCTGAGTGGGATTCAATGGCGGAACGCCTTTTACGCATAGGCCGTCCGATTTTATTGGCGAATGAAGTGTTGTGTCCGAAATCAGGGCCGGATATCGGCCTTTTGACCCATTCGCAGAAAACCTACTCAAAACGCATAAGAGAAGCCAGCCAACGGGAACTTAATGTAGGTTTAGAGGCGGAAGTTTTCCATATTGCGATTAATGGCCCTGCCCATGATGCGGGATTAAGGCGGGGTGATATTATCCGCGATGATAAAGGCGCTGCCTTGACTATGGGGGCCATTTATAAAGCGCTGGCCAAAGAGGACATTTTAAAGATTGACCGCCAAGGCAAACTCCTCCCGCTAACCGTAGAACCTGATACGGCCTGCGCCTATCGATTGAGATTGTCCCAAAGCGGGGCGATTAATGCTTATGCTGATGGGCGTAATATCATCATCACAACAGGGATGATGAACTTCGTTGAAAGCGATGCGGAACTTGCGCTGATTATCGGGCATGAATTAGCCCATAATACGATGGGTCATATCCGTAAAATTGTGAGTAATCGTATCTTATCAGGCCTTGCAACGCGCTACACGCGTCCGTTCGAATCAGAGGCCGATTATGTCGGGCTCTATTATGCGAAGCGGGCGGGATATGATATTGACGCCGTCGAGGAATTTTGGCGGCGTTTGGCAAAAGTGAATCCCAAAGGGGTCGGTCGAGCAAAAAGTCATCCAACATTTCCGGATCGCTATCTGCGATTGGCGGCCGCCAGAGAAGAGATAAACGCGAAATTGGCGCGCGGCGAATCTCTCTATCCGAACTTCCTGACCGAAATGGATAAACGTAAGACTAAGACCCGCGACAGGAAAGAGGCCTCATAAAGTGTTGCGGTGTTTTCCCTTATCAAAAATGCCGCGTTTGTATATGGAGGCCTTCAGCGTTGTTTTTGTAAGTTTTTCAGCCTGTTCGGCGAATACTCAAGAGCCAGATCTGCAAAGCCCATTAGAGGCTGAAGCTGAAACCGAAGTCCCTTCTCTTATTCCGCCTCTACCGACAGAGCGGCCAAGTACGGCGCAATTCTCTGATGTTTTGTCTGAGTATCAACTCATGAATGACCGTTTGGAACGCGTCAGTGCGCCACTCAGATTGGCAAACGCAACGCTCTGTAAAAAAACCTTTCGGGATCCCGGTTTCAGTACGCATGTTTTGGAGGATTATCCGGAAACGCTCCGCGACGTAGCAAAAGAAGCTTTAGGTTTGGATGAAGGCGGAATTTATGTGCGCCGCGTTCGGCCAGGTTCGCCCGCGGCCAGTGCTGATATTGAGGCCGGAGACCGTATCCTTAGCCTTAACGGGCAGTTCGTTCCGGGCGGGACGACAATGAAACGTTTCTATTCGGCCTTGTCGCGCGGCGCCTTTGGCGGCGTAAAAACGCGCCTGAAACTCCTTACGCCGTCTGGGTCTGAATATGAAACCACTCTTCGCTCGGAAACAGCTTGCGATTTTGAAACGCATGTTTTCTACTCACGCGATATTAATGGCCATACTGACGGCCAAGATGTCTTTATCACCTCAGAGCTGATGCGCTTTGTCGGCGATGATAATAACCTCGCCCTCATCGTCGCGCATGAAATGGCGCATGCGATTGCAGGCCATATTGATGAGATTTCATCCGCTGAGTTGGAACTAGATGCGGACCGTATGGCGCTCGTTATGATGGAAAACGCCGGGTATGATATTCAATCTGCTATTGACTACTGGACGGACGCTTCGCACCCGCATCGAGACTTACAAGACAATTCAGACAGCCATCCGTCCATTACGGCGCGGTTTGAGAATTTCAAAAAAGAACTGGCCCGCATCGAAAAAATGCGCGCCCGTTACTCTGTCATTCCGTTTGGCGAATAAATACGGCTGTTAATGACCGCTATGACCGCCCATGTTTGGTTCACCGAGCGGTAAAATTAATGTCACCGAGTCAGCTTTTTCATAATTCAATGTGACCGCTACATCTTCTGTGTTTTCGTTAATATCGGCCGCATACATCATGAGGTGAAAGCTACCGGGTTTAAACTCCACAGTCTCGCCGGCTAACAAATCAACGCCGCTTACTTGGCGCATTTTCATTACGCCATTATCGTTTGTGTGCGTATGAATTTCGACATTTTCACTGATAGGGCTTGTGGCCGAGATGAGACGGTCATCAGCGCCATGATTGGTGACAGAAAAGAATCCGGCGGCGATATCTCGCCCAGGAAGCGGAGGACGAACAAAGCCATTGGAAATTTCAATGCCTTGTGCTTTGGCATGATCCATATCATGGGCCATGCCTGTCGCGGGCTTTTCAGAATGCGACATCTCTGAGTGATTGCCGCAAGCGGTCAATATGAGAGCCGCGCCAATCCAATAGAATTGTTTCATGTTTTAAGCTCCTGTAAAACCGATGACACGGCGAACATCCGCGACAATCGGGTCGGCAATCTCCGCCGCTTTATCGGCTGCTTTCGCCAGAATACGATCTAACTCTTCTGGATCGGACAAATAGCGATTCATCAAATCCGTGATGGGGGCGAGGCGTTCAACGGCTAAATCCGCTAAAGCAGGTTTGAACACGCCAAAGCCTTGCCCTGAATATTCCGACACAATCTCAGCATCCGTACGCCCAGACAATGCGGCATAAATGCCGACGAGGTTTTTCACCTCAGGACGGTTTTCCATTTCTTCCAGGCTTTCAGGCATCATGCCGCCATCAGTTTTGGCCTTTTTGATTTTCTTTGCAATTTTCTCAGCCGTGTCAGTTAAATTGATGCGGGAATTGTCTGAAGGGTCAGATTTAGACATTTTGGATGTACCGTCTCGCAGGCTCATAACACGGGCGCCAGGGCCTTTAATAAGGGGTTCAGGTTCAGGGAAGAAATTCGGGACGTTAAAGTCGTGATTGAATTTGGCGGCAATTTGCTGCGAGAGTTCCAAGTGCTGTTTCTGGTCTTCGCCGACGGGCACATGCGTTGCTTTGAACGCCAGAATATCAGCCGCTTGAAGTACAGGATAGTCAAACAGGCCGACACTCATGCGTTCAGAGTTCTTGCCAGCTTTGTCTTTGAATTGAGTCATGCGCTGCAACCACCCCATACGGGCAACACAGTTAAAATACCAAGCGAGTTCTGTATGGGCGCGCACAGCCGATTGATTATAGACAATTGCTTTTTCCGGATCGACGCCTGAGGCGAAAAAGGCGGCCGCAATTTCACGTGTTTGAGACGCGAGCTGTTTGGGGTCCTGCCAGACCGTAATGGCGTGTAGATCAACAATACAATAAATTGACTCCATATCGTTTTGTAGATCGGCAAATTTCTTAAGCGCTCCCAGGTAATTCCCTAAGTGCAAAGCCCCGGAAGGCTGCACGCCGGAAAAGGCCCGGCTTGCGCCTTGGTAATTATCATTTCTATTGTCTGTCACAGCATCCCTTTTGGCCCAAAGTCCTAAGCCTTCTTACGCGAAAACGCCTCGCGAATATCACTGACATGGAAGGCCCGCAAGACCATAGCCGCAAGGATATAGACTAAACCGCCAAGGGCGCAGAAGCCGATAATCGTCAATAGACCCATGAAAAAGCCAAGGCTTGAAATCTCGGGCACATAAGCCTGCCCATACCAGAGCGCGGCCCCCATGGCGATACTGGCGAGGGCAATGCGGGGCAGGCGAGTGAGTAAACGTAAGTCAGGTTCCATGTTTTTATTCCGAGCGAGGTGAACACTCAGGCACGCAACATTGCCCCAGGCCGCAATCGTTGTGGCCAAGGCTAAGCCTGCAAACCCAATTTGCCAAAACAGTAGCAAACCAAGCGCGATGTTCACAAAGGCCGAAATAGCGGCGTAGATCATTGGAGACCGCGTATCTTCTCGCGCAAAAAAGGCAGGGGTTAGCACTTTGATCAGAACGAAAGCCGGGAGGCCAAGCGCAAAGTAACGCAAAGCTTTCGCCACTTGTATCGATGTGTCAGCCGTGAATGCGCCGCGTTGGTAGATGGCCGTAATTAAAATCTCAGGGATAAGAAAGAGTGCCACTGCGGCTGGAAGCGTTAAAAAGGTCGAAATTTCCATACCGCGATTCAGCAACGTTTTAGTTTCGCCTTCGTTTCCGGCCCGAATGGAGCGCGTGAGGCTGGGTAAAAGCGCCACGCCCATGGCAATGCCGATCATGCCTAAAGGCAGTTGATAAAGACGGTCTGCATAGGTGAGCCAACTAGCGGCGCTGTCTTGCGAGGTCGCGATACGATGGGAGACAAGCAGATTGATTTGCGTAATGCCGGCTGAAAACAATCCAGGGACGCCCAAAATAAATAGGCGCCGAACCCGCGGCGTAATGCGGGGGCGTTTAAACCCAATTTTGACGCCTACCCGACGGCAGGCCCAGACCACAAAACTCATCTGCACAATGCCCGAAAGGGTAATGGCTAATGACAAACCCCACGCCAAACCCGCTGGACCAAAACCCATTTGCGGCAAAAACGCCAAAGCGCTGATAAGAAATACATTCAAGGTAATAGGCACGGCTGCGGCTACAGCAAAATAGCCGCGCGTGTTCAGAATGCCGGAAAATAAAGCCGTCATCGACATAAATAAAATATAAGGCATGGTGATGCAGGAGTAGGTGACGGCGAGCGCGTATGGCGCGATACCGTTTTCATTGACGGTTTTGTCCAAACCGCCCGCAATTAGATTAAGCGTCCACGGCATGGTCAGTTCAAACAAAATAACGAGTGTCGCTACAGTGACAAACAAAGCGGCCATAGCTTCAGAGGCAAATTCGTCAGCCGCTTCCGGGTTTTTTTGTTCAATCTCTTTGGCGTAGAGCGGGACAAAAGCGGCATTAAACGCGCCTTCTGCAAACATACGGCGAAACACATTGGGTAATTTAAAGGCGGTGAAAAAAGCATCACTGACAGCGCCCGCCCCCAAATAACGCGCGATTAGAATATCACGCGCCAAGCCCATAATGCGGCTGGCAAAAGTGAGAGCTGCAATAATCGCCGTCGATTTTAACAGAGGGGGTGATTTCATGGCGGCTTATTGGCCTCTTAGGCGGCTTTGCTATCTGCGGGCGTTAACAGCTCTGACAAACGTTGTCTTATGCTTTTTTTCATGGAGTCAGATAGAGCATATCCGTCTTCCTCAGGAGAGACCCCGGGACAACAGAGATAAAAACTGTCAATGGCGGAGGTTCCGACAACTTCAATATGGGCAGAGAGAACTTCCACGTTAAAATCGCGCAGGACAAAGGCAATATCATGTAAGAGCCCCGGACGATCGCGCCCCTCAATTTCCAAAATTGTCGGCCCATGGGTTTTGTTTTGTAAAAACCGAATACGGGAATTGACCGGAATGGCCCCTGCGCGGCGCGACTTAATCGGGGCCGGAATAGTCATCTCAGTTCTTTGGCCTTCGGCCGCGGCTTGGGCGCGCTTTCGCAGAACTTCCAAAGCATGATTGCTTTGCCGGCCAAAGGCTAAACCTTCCGCATTCTGTAAAAAGAATACATCCATAACGCGCCCTGTATCAGAGGTGTGGAGTTTCGCGCCGGTGATGCTGGCACCTGTACTGGATATGGCTTTGGTCAAGTCCGCGAAAAGGCCTTGCCGGTCTCGCGTTAAAATCCACAACTCAGTAATATCTCGATTACGGGTGAGGCGTGTTTGTACAGCTGTATCGACTCCATCTTGCACGACCTGATCGAAGAAACGTGCGTGGCGCAACATATCTGTCATGTCAAAGTGCAACCAGTAATTCTGACTCATTTCTTTCAACATGGAATCAATACGAGCGGCCATATCTCCGGGTAGTTTTTCCCGTAATTGCTCCTGACTTGCGGCCGCCTTTGCGGCAGGGGCCAGATCATCTTTTCCGTCCAGATAGTCTGCTGTGGATTTATAGACGTTTCGCAGTAAAACGCCTTTCCAATCATTCCATATTCCTGGTCCAACACTCCTGATGTCAACAACCGTCAAAGCAAACAACAAATTTAATTGCTCGATAGAGCCAACCAGTTGGCCAAATTCCGCAATCGTGTCAGGATCCGAAATATCGCGTCTTTGCGCAGTCTCGCTCATATCCAAATGCCTGCGGATCAACCAAGCAACGGTGTCCGTCACGGTTTTGGAAACGCCCAATCGGCGACAGGCGCGGCGCCCTAATTGTGCGCCTTCAATACATTGATCACCGTGCCCCTTACCCGTATCGTGCAACAAGCAAGTGAGATATATTATCAACCTTTGTTCTTGGGTAAAGTTTTTGACGATTTCCGAAATTATCGGATTTTCGTCATCCAGCCTTCCGTTTTCCAAGTCATTAAAATTGGCTACCAATCGCAAAGTGTGCTCATCAACCGTATAGGCATGATGCATATTAAATTGCGTCCGGGCTACGATGCCGCCAAACTCCAAAAGATAACGCCCCAAAACACCAGATTCATTCATAGCTTTCAATGTCGCCGAGGGCGCTTTTGACCCTAATAGGATTTTTTGAAATAAGGCTGAGTTCTCAGGATTTCGGCGGAAATCATTATCAATAATGTTTCGGCGGAAATTTATGGCTGAAAAGGCATCCGGATGAATATCGACATTGCGTCGCCCCGCCGTTTCGAAAAGCTGCAAAATTATCGAAGGATCATGACGAATTTGCATAGGGTCAGCAAAATTTAAGCGGCCATATTCCATCTTTAACGCTTTGTTTTTAAGATTTCGGCGGGAGCCGGGCATGAGCGCTTCGAGGCCCGCAGGCAAGCGAAGAGCTTTTTGAGCTTCAAGTTTAGCGCAGGCGATACGTGTTAGTGCGCCAACCTCTCTGGCGTTGGTAAAATATTCCCGCATGAATTTTTCAACGACGATCTCAACGGGGCCAGTTGCATACCCCATTTTTCGCGCAAGAACGGTTTGGTGGTCAAAGCTAAGCGTTTCCGTTGGACGCCCAGCCGTGAGGTGCAGCCAGATGCGGGCGCGCCATAAAAAGTCTGCGGCATGTTTAAACCGCGTGGCGGCGGTTTCATCAAATAAATCCATCTCAACATAACGGTCCGTCAAATGCGGATCGGTAATTTTATTTTCACTGTCTAAAAACCGGGCGATCCAATAAAGAACGTGTAGGTCGCGGAGCCCGCCTTTACCTTCTTTTATATTGGGCTCGATAACATAGCGCGAATTACCTTCGCGCGCATGCCGAATATCGCGCTCTTCGAGCTTCATCGCGATATATTTACGGCCTTTGCCTTTAGTCACATCCTTACGGAATTGGGAATAAAGCGTATCCGCTAGGAGCCTATCACCGCGCAGGAATCTAAGATCCAGTAAGGCGGTTAAAATCGTTTGATCTTCTTTGGCCAGCGTTATGCATTGGTCAATCGTGCGTGTGGCATGACCAACTTTCAAACCGAGATCCCACAGCATATAGAGCATAAACTCCGTGACTTTCTCGGTATAGTCAGAGCCCTTTTTATCCGCGATGAGGAAAAGCAAATCAACATCACTTTGAGGCGCCATTTCGGCGCGGCCATAACCGCCGACGCCGCACAGCGAGAAGCGTTGAGGGTCAGTCGGGTTGGACACTTGTATTTCATAAGTGGTTGTATAATCGAAAAGCGTCGTAATTATGACGTCGTGAACCGCGGCAATTCTGGCGGCTGTTTCCAACCCGCCCAAGCGGCCCTTTGAAAACAATTCTTCTGATTGCTTCATCCCCACGGATAAGGTTTGGCGCAGCGCCTCTAACACGCGTGTGCGCTGCTGCGTTCCACCTTCATGGGCAATGTCAGATAAATGTTGGCGCAAAGCGGTTTCGTCGACATCAGTTTGCACAGATAAATGACGTTCTGGCATTTCCAATTTTGGCTTTTTGGCCATGATTAAACCTTGGTTTTTAACTCATAGAGCAGGTCAAGCGCCTGTCTGGGCGTGATGTCATCTATGTCCAATTCCGACAAGGCTTTTTCAACAGCGGACGGTTCAGGCTGCGGTGCAGGGGCCGAGGTTGACGAAAATAGAGGCAGTCCGCCCAATAATCCATTCTCGCCCTGCGCCGAGTCTGCGTCTGCCTCTAACCGTCTCAGCACAGCTTGGGCTCGCTCTGTCGCCGCTTTGGGTAGGCCGGCGAGGCGAGCGACCTGAACGCCATATGATTTATCCGCCGCTCCAGCGCGAACATCATGTAGGAAAACAAGATCGCCATCCCATTCTTTTGCTCGCAAAGATGCATTGCCTGCATGATCTAAATTTTCGACTAAATCGGTTAGCTCATGATAATGCGTTGCAAACAGAGCGCGAGATTTATTGACGCCGTGGAGATGCTCAACCGTTGCCCAAGCAATAGACAGGCCGTCAAAGGTTGATGTGCCGCGTCCAATTTCATCCAAAATGACAAAACTTCGCTCAGTCGCTTGATTGAGGATGGCCGCAGTTTCGATCATCTCTGTCATAAAGGTCGAGCGGCCTTTAGAGAGGTCATCAGAAGCGCCTACCCGAGAAAAGAGCGCGTCTGCTATACCGATTTGCGCATTTTCAGCGGGTATAAAACCTCCCGCTTGCGCCATAACAAACATCAGCGCGTTTTGGCGGAGATAGGTTGATTTACCCGCCATGTTAGGGCCGGTTATCAATGTCAGACGGTTATCTTTTTTTGCAGCGGAGTCCAATGCGCAGTCATTCGGCGTGAAATCGGCATTCCCTGCCTTTTTTAGAGCTTCGCGTACAACGGGGTGCCGCCCGCTTTTTATGTGAAAAGAAAGACTATCATCAATAGTGGGTTGAGTGGCTCCAGTCTCGACAGCCCACTCCGCCCACGCCGATTGAACGTCCAGAATAGCGAGAGCTTGCGCGCTTTGGCGAAGCGTTTCGGCGAGCGCCCTGACACGGTTTGCAAAGACTTCGAACTCCTCGATTTCTAATGCGCAGACTTTATCCGCTGCGCCAGAGATTTTGGCGTCCAAATCCGCAAGTTCTGTCGTTGTAAACCGAACGCCGGAGACCAAAGTCTGGCGGTGGATATAAGGGCTGTCTGGGCCCCTATTAAGCATTGTATCTGCATATTTCGGGGAGACTTCGATGAAATATCCGAGGACATTATTATGTTTGATTTTTAAGGTGGGTACATCAGCCTCTTTGGCATAATCCCCTTGCAATCCAGCGACTATTCGGCGGCTGTTATCTCGTAAAGTTTTAAGCTCATCAATGACGGGTTTCCATCCTTGGGCCACAAAGCCGCCATCACGCGCTTGCAGCGGCACGTCCGGCGTAAGGGCTTTGGATAAATCTCGTCTTAGCTGTGCAAGTTCGTTTTTATCCGAGAGGCTAAGCGCCGATAATACTCCGGAAAGATTTTGGGGCGTTTCCAAATTGGGTTGTCCGGCAAATTCCGCGCAGAGGCTTTCCCCAACGCCGAGTGTGTCGCGAATAACGACGAGATCCCGCGGTCCGCCGCGCCCTAGGCTGAGACGAGACGTCGCTCGGGCGAGGTCTCCGCTTTTGGCTAATGTTTGCCGGACAGTGCTGCGCAGATTTGCGTGTTCCGTAAAAAAAGTAACCGCCGCTTGCCGCGCCCTAATTTCGTTTACATTTACCAAAGGGCGCGCGAGGCGGTCGGCAAACTCTCTCGCGCCTGCTCCTGTCTTTGTGCGGTCGATCACCGATAATAATGAGCCTTTGCGTGTTCCTTTTTGGGTGCGATCAATTTCAAGGCTTGCCCGCGTTGCGGGGTCTATCGCCATGAAGCCGGATGTTTCGCGGCGGCGCGGCGCGGAGAGTTGTGCCGGATTGCCCGCTTGTGTTAATTCCAGATAATCTAGCAATGCGCCGGCGGCAGATATTTCGGCTTTTGTGAACGCGCCAAACCCGTCCAGACTGTCGACATTATATTGGGATTTTATCCGCCTTTCACCCGCGCGACTCTCAAACTTCGAGCCCGATTGCGGCGTAAGAGACACACCTTCCAGGGGCAGTGTCGCCATGAAATCCGCATTTTGATAAAGGCTCTCAGGCAGCAATAATTCTCGCGGGCGCAAGGCGGCGATTTCTGTTTGGGCGCGTGCTTTACTCATTGCGGCTGTAAAAAATAAACCGTCGGAAATATCGGCCCATGCGATGGCAAAATCACCACTTAACGTTTTGGTCAAAGCCGCGATAAGATTGCGGCCTCGGGCCTCTAATAAATTATCTTCGGAGAGTGTCCCCGGCGTGACTAAGCGAACGACTTCGCGCCGAACTACTGATTTTGAACCCCGTTTTTTCGCTTCCTTTGGGTCTTCGGTTTGTTCGCAAACTGCAACGCGAAACCCTTTTTTTATGAGGCGCTGCAAATAGACTTCGGAGGCATGGACCGGCACGCCGCACATTGGGATATCTTGACCGGCATGTTTACCGCGTTTCGTGAGCGCAATATCAAGCGCAGCGGCGGCGCGTACTGCATCATCAAAGAAGAGTTCATAGAAATCCCCCATGCGGTAAAACAGTAAGGCCTCTGGGCCAACATCCGCTTTGATCGCCAAGAACTGCGCCATCATCGGGGTCACTTTCCCCGCGGGTGCTTTGGTGTCATGTGGTGCATTCATGAAAATCTATTTGGCAGAAATACGCCGCCTTTGAAACCCTGGGTGTGGTTTAGATTGTGAGTGGCTCAATCAACTCGGCTCTTTATTAATTGGGGTTGAGAGGATCCTCTTGCCAGAGGTGTTCCATATCGCCAGATATAGAGGAGTAAGGCAATCGCAGGGAGACCTAAACCAGCCGTTATGAGGAAGAAATTAACGCTGCCTACGAAGTCATATAATACGCCTGAAAACCCAGCGGCAGTCTTATTGAATAAGGCCCAAGCCGAGGTCATCAACGCATATTGCGTGGCTGCATATTCTCGTGAGGCGATACTGGACATATAGGCAATGAAAGCCGTTCCGCACATGCCCGCCGATACGTTATCGAAGAAAACCGTGACCAAAAGTTTCCAAGTTATTGCGTCCTCTTGTGTAGCCAGCCATGCAAAGGCACCATTCGTTAAAATCATAATGAGGGCCCCGTAAAGAAGGGCGCGCATCATCCCATATCGAACGACGATTATGCCTCCTAAAAAGGATCCGACTATCATCGGCCAAGGTCCAAATGTACCTTGAACTAAGCCGACTTGTGTCTTGGTGTAACCAAGGTCGGAATATAAAGGTTGGGCCATTACGCCCATAGTGAAGTCCGAAAGACGATAAAGAATAATGAGCCCAAAAACGGGGAGGAGCCATTTCCCCAACCGAGAGAATAAATCCCAAAAGGGTTCGATGACATTCGCGCGGAATGCATCTTTCCATCCTTTCGACTCTCGCCTTTGGATATTATCTGGCTCGCGAATAAACAATATAATGGCGGCAATGACCCCCATAAGGGCGGCAGAAGCTAAATATGTTGCTCGCCAGCCTGCAAAGTCCGCGACGATAAAGGCGTAGCCCGCGGCCATAATAGCAAAACGATATCCGAGTTGATAAATGGCCGCGAAATTCGCCTGCTCTTCATTTGTCCCGCTCTCAATGCGCCATGCATCCACGGCGACGTCCAAGGTCGCGCCAGAATAAGTGAGAATGAAACAGCCAATAATAATAGGGGTTAAGGACCCTGCTACAGAGGGCGATGGGTTCGCTCCAGATATAAAAATCATGCCAATAATTGTGCCGATGACGGCCAACATCATCCAAGACCGTCTTTGGCCAAGCAAGCGAGTCAAAACCGGAATTCTAGCTTTGTCTACGACGGGAGCCCAGACAAATTTAAACGCATAGGCTAGCCCAATCCAATAGAAAAAGCCGATTGTTGATTTTTCAATGCCAACATCAGATAGCCAACGAGAAAGTTTTGAGAAAAACATCATAAAGGGCAAGCCCGAGCCAAACCCCAAAAAGAGCATGGCGAGCATTTTTGGCTGCATATAAGATCGGAAAACCTCGGACCAAGGCGTTTTTGCGGTAGGGTTTAATATATCTTCAGACATAGAAAGACCGTGCCTTTTTCAAGGCGCGGCGTCCAGTGTCACTTTGGTAAAACGAAGGCTTAGGGTTTTAAAATTAGCTTGCCATTTGCGCTTGTTTTTCGCCTGTCCAATTTTTCACCATTTCGGTAAGTTCATCGGCGCTCACTGGCTTGGTCATGAAGTCATTCATGCCAGAGTCGAAACAAGCATTTCGGTCATCATCAAACGCATTCGCCGTTAAGGCAATAATGGGTAGGTTCTTAGGGACATTGGGCAATTGTCGAATTTTACGCGTTGATTCGAGCCCATCCATATTCGGCATACGCATATCCATAAAGATAAGGTCAAAGCTTTGCGTCTTCATGGCTTCAACGGCCAAAGCCCCGTCTTCTACGGTTTCAACGATATGCCCTTCTGCTTCGAGGAGTGTGCGGGTCAATAGGGCGTTAATGGCATTGTCTTCAGCCAAAAGGATACGTTTTTGAGTCCCTGAATTTGTTTCATCGGATGACGGCGTCTCGTCGACTGCCGCGACAGGCATTGGCTCCGAAGAATTTTCAACCTCTGTTTCTGTGCTTCCGCCAACGGCTTTCGCGATGACGGCATCTCGCCAATTATTACCAAGGACGCTGCTATTGGCTTCGAGAGGAAGCGCTCTGCGTTCAAAACTACGTTCTTCACGTTCTGGCGCAGCTTGATGAGTCGGCGCATTTTGAGAAGCGGGCGGCTCTTCTTGTCTGTCTGGCACCGGCGCTTGAGCCGCAATGGCAGGGGCGGCAGCGTCGTGTTGGAAGGCGGGTTGTTGCTGAGTGTTCGGTTGTGCCGGAGTTTGAGGCTCTATGGCGGGGGCTTGCGCCGGTTGAGAGGCTGATTCTTCTGCAGGTGCGTGGGGCGCCATTGCAGCTTGCGTAGGCTCAGATGCAAAGCCTTGGCTTGGGCTGCTCTGCGGAGCAGGCGATTGAGTCGAGGCCTGACCCGGATTTTGTGCCGGGATTTGGGCGTGACTATTCGTTGTTTCAACAGGTGGTTCTGAATATTGCGGAGCTTGCGTCTGTTGTATTATTTCGGGCTGTGTGGCGGCTTGCGGGATGAGCTGTTGTTGAGTCTGTGTGAACGGCGTGACATTTCTGGCTAAGGCAAAGGCTGTTCCATCTGGTTCACTTTGTTCAATCCAATCGTAAACCTGTTCTTCTTGAGAGGACTCAGCGCAGGGCATACGTGTTTCGAATCGATAAGGTACGGGGTAGCTGTTAGGTTGAGGAGGCTGAGGCGCTGGCCAGCCCTGAATCACATTTCCTGTCCAAGCTTCAACGGAGCCGCCATATAGGTTGAGGAATGCAGCATTAATAAACAGAATACGGCCCTGTGCATCCCGTTTCATGATGGGGTCGGGCCACAGCCATAACTGCGCGGCGATTGCATTGTTTACTGACATAAACGTTCCTTAAACCCCGAATCAGGCGAATAATCTCTACAAAGAGTGAAGGCTTAGTCTAAAAAATGTCTTACCAAAGGCGTTAAAAATCACAGTTTCGGATGGAATTCATCCTAAGGGTGCGCGGTGACCGCATCTTTTCGATCTTACGCGTCTGTCAGGGTTCTAAAATCATTTCGTGTAGAACGGATTTTTGCGTTTATTTCCGTTGGAATGCGATGAAGCATAATGGGCAGGCGCGTTTTGTCTCGCCCTATCCACCAGTCCTTTTCGGGCTCGTCTGTGTGCCAAGCTTTCCGCAATATGAAGGCGGTGAATAGCTTCCGAGCCTGCTAGGTCGGCGAGTGTCCGCGCGACGCGAAGAACGCGGTGATAACCGCGCGCTGTTAAGCCCAATGTCTCTGCCGCTTGAACCAAGAGCTTCCGCCCCTCCGCGTCGGGTTCGGCCACATGGTCCAAACGGTCTTGGGGGAGTTCGGCATTGGTTAAACCCCCGTTTCGAGCCATTTGTGCATCGCGCGCGCGCGCGACACGCGCAGCAATATCTGCTGTTCCTTCTGTCGCAGGGGGCAAGGCCAAGTCAGCAGGTGTCACAGCAGGTACATCTATTTGTATGTCTATGCGGTCCATGAAGGGGCCCGATATACGGGCTTGATAATCACTGGCGCACCGTAAGCCTCTACGGCAGGCAATGCCATTGGCGCCGCCGGTTCCGCATCGACAAGGATTCATGGCGGCGATTAACTGAAACCGCGCCGGATAACTGACATGTGCATTTACGCGGGCGACAGAGATTTCACCGGTTTCCAAAGGCTGACGGAGACTGTCCAAAACGGTTGGCGTAAACTCGGGCAGTTCATCCAAAAATAAAACGCCGCGATGGGCTAACGAAGCTTCTCCCGGTTTGGCCTTATTTCCTCCGCCGACCATAGCCGCCATAGACGCGCTGTGATGCGGCGCGCGAAAGGGCCGCTCCCTTGATAATTGCCCGCGTGTTAACAGCCCTGCAACAGAGTGTACCATGGAGACATCCAAAAGCTCAGGCGCGGTTAAAGGCGGGAGCAGGCCTGGCAATCGGGCCGCTAACATGGATTTACCGGAGCCTGGAGGGCCAACCATTAAAAGATTATGCCCGCCTGCGGCTGCGACCTCCAAGGCTCGCTTCGCGGTTTCTTGTCCTCTGACATCCCGCATATCCAGCGTTGAGGTCTGTTCAATCATGGCGCCGGCTTCAGGGCGAGACAGGGTTTGTGTGCCTTTAAAGTGATTCATTAATTGCACTAAACTGGCCGGGGCTAATAAAGGCAGGTCTCCAGCCCAAGCCGCTTCTGCCCCATTTTCCTGCGGGCAAATCAGTCCTAAATTATGACCATTCGCAAGAACTGCCGCGGGCAGGGCGCCGGGAACAGGCGCAATTGTGCCGTCCAGAGCCAGTTCTCCCATAGCAAAAAAGCTCTCAATCGCATCGGCGGGTATAGCGCCCAAGGCGGCCATTAACCCCAAGGCAATAGGCAGGTCATAATGAGCGCCCTCTTTGGGTAAATCCGCCGGCGCTAAATTTATAATGACGCGTTTACCAGGTAAATGGAGGCCTAGCGAGGCAAAAGCGGCGCGGACACGCTCACGGGATTCGGCTACGGCCTTATCCGCCAGTCCGACAATGCTGAAATGAGGTCTCGCGGCTGATGTGACTTGAACTTGCACGTCAACGCGCCGGGCCTCAGCCCCTTCAAAAGCAACGGTTTGTGTGCGTGCGACCATTATGTCTGCTCCCTTACAACAAAAAAGCAGATGAATAAGAACAAATCAAGAACTTTATTGCCCTGTTTTTCTCAAAAAGGACGTGGTTCTTATTCAGCCTCAAGCCTAAGCTCTATATTTTTCGAAAGAGAAAAAATAATCTAGGTTGATTCATTACAAGAAAAATCGTTGCGATATTACGCGAGGCCTACGCAACGCAAGGCTCTAAATTTGCTGGCTTTGTGCGGGAAGATGAGAGGTTTCTCTGATTTGCGCAAAGGGTCCCGCATACGATACCCGTAAGGCCCGCTTTCCAAAATTATCGCCCAATGGGTTCGGCCATTCGGTAAAATAAACTGTACAAGCGGGTAATACTTATCGGCCATGCACTCTTCTATGAGGGCCGTACTGACAGACTCGTGAAACCGCGCTTTAGCTTTGCCGCCTGTGACCTTGCGAATGCCGTCCCATATAAGCCAACCACGCGGTGTAAAACTGTCGTGATGTGTTAAGCGCTTATTGAGGTCAGACGGGTCAGTTTCAAACCCTAGATTTGCCAAAGCCATACTTGCGGCCGTGACTAAGCATCCATCTCTTGCCAGTGTGTCGCCTGAGTTCCCAAGTTCTTCAGAGCCCCATCGCGGGTCTTTCTGATAAAAAGCTGAGCGATCTGGCAAGCGTGTTTTACTTTTCAACTCACCCGGAGTTTGCAAAGGCGAAATTACATTGGAGTTTTGAGACTCTGGTGAAACAGGCGGGGGCGTTGTCGTGCAAGCCGACACAATCAAAGCAAGGCCAAAGGTTAGGCCTGCCTTTTTTATATGTTTAGTGACTGTTTTCACTGCCTTCATAGGGCTCGAATAGACCGGATATTTTAACATCTCGTTAGTCCGAGGGCGGAAGTCTCATAGATATACTAGAGATATACCAGACGAGACTTATTATTTGTGATTTAGTCTACACATAATGTCGGCCCGACAGTACCAGCGACAACTTCTGAATAGCATCCGAATGGGTTGTCTGTAATTTGGCAAAGACCGCTGACCGCATTCTCCCGCGCGGCTTTCGGTGTGGCGAGGCATTTTCCGTCACAATTAGAGCTATCAATACAGATGTTACCGCCATCGCTATAACGCAGAGTACAGCGCTCATATCCCAAAAGTCCAGATCGCTCGACAAACCCGCCCTTGGTTAGACATTGTGTGCGCTCGACAGGACTTAACTTCCCGGGTCTATCAGCCGTTTCAAGAGCGGTCAGGTTTGTCTCTTCTACCGCTTCGTCTTTGAGAAGGTTTGTTAAAGGATAAAGTGTTTTTAGGGTTTTTCCTTCATAGCTCACACGGGAGACGCTGTCCGCGACATCCAGCTCAATCATAAGGCGTCGCCCAGCGTCATATAAATAGACTGACGTCTTATTATATCCGATTTGATTCAAACTGTTGATTGTTCCGTTATTGCTTTTCTCAAACCAGTTTTGGGTGTTTTGTCGAAAAAACTTTCCGGTTTTATACTCCGCAACCTTTAAGGTAACTGGCGTGACAGGTGTGTCATCCACTGTAACGATTTCTTTTGTAACGATTTCTTTCTTGGGCGGGGTCACCTCTGCCATTGGGGTTTCCTCAGGCGGGATTTCATTGGGTTCAATTTTTTCCGGCTTTGGCGGAGTCGTTTTCGGAGGTGTTTGTTTTATAATCGGACGAGGGGTTTCGATTTCAGGTTCCGGTGCGGGTTTGGATAAATAAATGACATTATCTATGTCGTAAATTTTAGCCATGGGATGTCCCGGCCATTCGCCTGAAATGATTTTATTATCAAAATCAAATAGTAATTGAACGTTACCCTGTTGTCCTTGCAGGCGCAGATATTGCTCCGAATAAGATATGGTGTCGAAGTCATAGCGGCGAGCGCCGCGAAAATCATATTCGACCCATGTGCCGCTATTGCGGTTTTCCTGAACGAATTGACCTTCAGGAAAGTCAATTTTCGCAATTGGGACGCCAGTGTCAGAAGGTATTTGGGCGTGTGCAGGAAAGCTAAAAGTCAGCACTATACAGCACACGGAAAATAGCTGCATTAAAAAGAGCCTCACAGCGTGAGGCATTTTAATGATTTCGCCTTTGCATGTTCCGTTCAAATCTACTCTCATCATATCCGTATGCCCCGAATGATATGAAATTTGTCCCGATATGTAACACGCCCTAGATTCCCACAAGGAATAAGGGACGTGAAGCCTGTCTGGGAACAGATTTCACATTATAGGATAACGGCTATGCCAAGTTCATGCCAAACTCTGTCGGAACACGCCTCAATTACAGTAAATTGCAGTTAGGCTGGACACCTTGTCGAAGGCTTTGATTCTAAAGCGAACTTAATCGACAGAGAGCGTTTTGGGTGTCTTATAATAAAGTTTCAATCCATTGGCCGTGCTCATAGAGTCAGATTGTGTATTCATCACAGTCCGGAGACGGTCCAAAATCAAGGTGTCGATGGTAATAATCAATCCTGTGACATAGGTCGCATATTCGGCCGAAACGCCTTGGCTAACCAAGATATCTTGCAATAAGACAACGGATGCAGAGGGCGTGCCTGCCGCCGCAGTGGCAAAAATAAGAGATTGAAAACCGACGACAATCATATCTCCGAGGCCAAACTCAAGTCCAAAAGCTTTCATCGTGTAAAGCGAAAGCAATAACAGGCCAATCAAAGTTCCAACCATATTGATTGTGGCTCCAATCGTGAAGAAAGGTGTGCTTTCGTCCCCATTTGCCCCCAATTGGTCACACGCAACTTTGGTTGCAGGCAAGGTGGCCATAGAGCTAGATGTGGAGAAAGCGACGAGAGCTTGCGGTAAAATAGCATTGAGTACAAAACGAATGCCGCGTCCTTGTATGGCGGATGTGACCAAGACCATCGCTACCCAAACTAAAATCATCGCAGACATGTACGGCAATAAAATCGGGAAAAGGTTGCCCAAAGTGCTAACGCCGCCCGGGCTATTCAAGGCCAAAGTGATGGAGCCAAAGACGGCCAAAGGGATGGTAAACTGCAAAAATTTCCGGAATCCGCGAATGAACAAATCCGACATTTTGTCAGCAGCTTCTCCCAAATCCAATTTTTTCAAAGCCGCGCCGAAAAATAATCCTGCGTAAATTGAAATCATCAGAGCCGATGTCAGGACACCGTAAATTTTTATAGCAAATGGGATTTCTGCTCTGTCAGCGGAGCTCGTTCCGATAGTCGACGGATCCGGCAGAATCGGTAAACCTGAGAACAAATTATAGGCGACAATCGCCAAAAACATACCGAGTAGAGAAAATCCGACAAAGAATAAAAGCACCCGAATAAATTTCGCGCCCATACCGCCGCGTGATATAGCAACTGAACTGCCGATGCTCATGATTATCAAGGCATACATAAGGGGTTTAAGAGGAACAAAGAGCGCGTCTTTCGCAAGGCCCGCAATGGATTTTGAAATTGTTACGCCCCCCGCAGAAATTGGCTGAGCTAGAAAGGAAGCCCCCATAAACCATAGACCCACAGCTAAGGCTGCCGCCAAAACAACTAAAAGCAATAATGATGTGCGGTGGAAACGATCTAACATGAAAACCCTAAATGATGACAATTATTCTTATACTCACGGACTAAAGCCATATTTTCAGGGATGGAGCAAGGCTTCTATTCTAAACGTTGGATAACAGCCGAGTCCAATTCTGCGGATATTCGCAAGCCGAAATTCAATTCAAATATTACACCCGCCTTAACCCGACCTTTACCCTCGCTCTTTACATTCCCTTAATAAACGCGTCACCACAGGATATTAAAGGCCCATGGCACCACCCCCTTCCGCAACTGCAAATGCTGATATGGCTTACGACCCAGAAGTTGTGCATGCTATGATGGCAGAGTTGGAAGCGGCGAGGGGCAATCCGTTTAGCCGGGCTGTTTCCGCCCTGATTGTTATGGGTGTGGCAAGTTTCGTATTATTTTCAGTTCTGACTTACAGCCCCTTTGATACCACGGCTGACACAGCGGGGCTACCAAACGCTAAGAACATTTTCGGAGGCGCAGGCGCAGGATTTGCAAATATTGCAATGCAGAGTTTGGGGTGGGGCGCTATACTGGCTGCGCTCATTGCTTTATTCTCAGGCGGTCGGGCTATTTTACGGCCAAAACCTTATAAAAATAATTGGGACCGTTTGGGGCGTATCAGCCTTTGTGTTTTTGCCGTCATTTTTGGTGCCGCCACTTTATCCGCTTTTCCTATTCCGCAGGATTGGCCTTTGGCTACAGGCATGGGGGGGTGGTTTGGCGATCTCATTTTCTTAAATTTGAAGGCTTTGTTGCTGCCCTTTAACATCCCATTCACAGGGGTTATCATTGCTGCGACCACTTTCACAATCAGCGTATTCTGTATCGGCCGTTTCATGCGGATTGTGGCAAAAGACCTGTTCGACGTGGTCGATGCGGCGGGGTTGATTTGGGCCTATGTTCGGGTTTGGATAGACCGCCTTGCCGTTTTCTTGGCTCGAATTTTCAGACGGTTATTCAAAACTGCTTATGTCGATGATGTGGCTATGGGCGCAGGCGCAGACAATGTGTTTCGTGATATGGATACAGCGCAAGCCGCCGCACCCGCTCCCGCACGTCCCGCTCAACCTGTCACGCCGCAGCATGATTATGAAACGCCCGTTGTCAAACCAAAGCCCAAACCGAAAGCGGCTCCTAAAGCGAAGCGCAAGCCAAGCCTAAAGCCGAAAAAACCGCAATTTAATTTCCCGGAAGGTTCAGAGTTTGTTTTGCCGGGTTTGGATTTATTGAAGACGCCTCCGCCGCGTTCGACGGTTCACGACCAAGCCGAATTGGCTCGTCAGTCAGAGCTGCTCCATAAAGTTATGGGCGATTACGGCATAGAGGGCGATATGGGGGATGTTCGTCCCGGCCCAGTCGTAACGCTCTACGAATTTGAACCGGCTCCGGGTGTGAAATCCCAGCGGGTTATTAATTTATCTGATGATATTGCCCGTAATATGTCGGCGCAATCTGCGCGTATTGCCGTTGTACCTGGCCGAAATGCGATGGGCGTGGAAATGCCGAATAAACGCCGCGAGACTGTTTGGCTTAAAGACATGCTCGCCTCCAAAACTTTCCGAGAATGCGAAGCCTCCCTGCCGCTTATTATGGGCGAAGATATTGGCGGCGCGCCGTTTGTGGCGGACCTCGCCAAGATGCCGCATTTATTGGTCGCGGGTACAACGGGCTCCGGTAAATCCGTCGCGATTAACTCTATGATTTTGTCACTGATGTACACGCTCACGCCTGAGCAATGTAAATTCATCATGATTGATCCGAAAATGCTGGAATTATCAGTCTATGATAATGCCCCGCATCTTTTGGCGCCTGTGGTGACAGAGCCCAAAAAGGCTGTTGTGGCGTTGAAATGGACTGTGCGGGAAATGGAAGACCGTTACCGGAAAATGTCCAAAATCGGCGTGCGGAATATGGCTGGCTTCAATGAAAAGGTGGCCGAGTTTAAAGCTTCCGGCGAAGTCATGACGAAAACCACAATGACGGGGTATAATAAAGAAACGGGTGAGCCGGAATACGAGACAGAAGAGCTCGAATTTGAACCCATGCCTTATATCGTCGTGATTATCGACGAAATGGCAGACCTGATGATGGTCGCCAAGAAAGATATTGAAGGTTCGGTTCAGCGCTTGGCACAAATGGCACGGGCCGCAGGCATCCATATGATTATGGCAACGCAGCGTCCGTCTGTGGACGTTATTACCGGAACGATTAAAGCGAACTTCCCCACTCGTGTTTCATTCCGTGTTGGATCTAAAATCGACAGCCGCACCATTTTGGGGGAGCAGGGCGCGGAGCAATTATTGGGTAATGGCGACATGCTGTATATGGGGACGGGCCGTCCCCGCCGTTTCCATGGGCCGTTTGTCTCTGACGGCGAAGTCGAGCGCATTGCTGACTTCGTTAAGGCGCAAGGCGCGCCGAGCTATCTGGAAGATATTACAACAGAGCGTGAGGAAGCCCCAGAGGACCCAAAAAAAGCAGGCGGTGGTTCCGAAGGCGGGTCTTTATTTGACCAAGCTGTGGCGATTGTCGCGCGGGACAGAAAAGCCTCAACCAGTTATATTCAGCGAAAACTCTCCATCGGGTATAACCGTGCGGCGGATTTGGTGGAGCGCATGGAGGGAGAGGGCATGATTGGCCCAAGCGGTGCAGGCGGCAAACGCGAGATTTTCCTCCCCGAGGAGGATGACCCTTTTAATTAAAGCCTAAAATCATTCGGGTCTTAAGGGTTTTGCTATTCTTAAGGGTTTTGCTATTTTTGCCTTGATGATTTAACGCTGTCCCATGACCAAGATGATATTAGAGACGCCGCGTCTTATTTTGCGTGAAATTGATATCGAAAAAGATATTGAAGCGTGGCACGATATGATGACCGATGAAGACACGGTTAGATTTATTGGCGGACAAACCCTTGATAAGGCTGGGTCATGGCGACAAATGGCAATGTGCATTGGCCATCAGAAAGTGCGTGGATATGGTTTCTGGGCCGTTATTGAGAAATCCAGTGGTAATTTCATCGGGCGCGTTGGCCCTTGGTCGCCCGAAGGATGGCCTGAGCCTGAAGTCGGTTGGACTATACACCGCAATTACACGCGAAAAGGCTATGCTAAAGAAGCCGGGGCAGCCTGTGTGGATTATGTTTTTGAAACGCTGGGGTGGGATAGGGTAATTCACGTCATCGCGAAAGAGAATATTGGCTCAATTAAAACGGCTGAGGCGATTGGGTCCTACTATATGTATGATGTTGAAAAACTGCCGCCCTTTGGAGACGTTCAGTGTTTGGCTTATGGACAAACGCGCCAAGCGTGGTCAGATCTTAGGGCGAAGATTTAAAGCCACCCGGCGTCTTTGACAGCTTTTGCTCCGTTCCGACTCACAGAAGCGATAAGGCCGTTCTTTAACGTGATGGATGTTTTACCGTTTTTACGGTGAACGGTCTCCACGCCTTTTTCAGCGACCCACCAAGAGCGGTGGGTTTGGACACCCATCAATGGAGCGACTTCTTTAATCGCGTCGGTCAAACGCATGAGAATCATTTCGTCGCCCACAGCGCTATGGACCCTCACATAATGATCTTCTGCGCTTATGGCGTAAATATCAGCACTACGAAATTTGGGCGGCAAGCGTTCCAGAAGCGCGGCCCGCGTTGACGCGATGTTTTCAATATTTGGTGTTTTTCGGGCTTGTTTCATCAGCGCCCCAACAGAGCAAATAACGATAGCAACCACCCATACATAAAACAGCGTCAATAAGAGCCCAATCATTGAGTGGGGTGGCCACATAACGAATAAAAAGACACAAACGAACAGTGTCGAGCCAATGGATTGACCCAGCGTGTGCTGCCAGATTTTAAGAGGCCGATTAAGTTTTTGTGCCATGAGGTCAATCAGACCTGCACCGATGCCGCCGGCGGCACATAAGCCAATCCAATATCCGGCCCGTTCAAGAAAATTAAACCGGCTTGTACCGAAAGGCCCCAGAATACTTAATATTACGCCTGCTATGACAGATGTGACAATTAAGGGGATAAATCTCTTCAAAGTCTCTTTCACGTGTCGGAAATCCTCTGAGTGTGGCTAACCATTCGCGTAACGTGAACGGTTTGTGGGTGGTTTTCAAGCCAATTCCGTGGCGATTGGCGACCCGCGAACGGCATGAGCCTGTCTTTCACGAAGCTAAACAGCGGCTTGGCGTATCCTCGCTTTAGAGGCCGTATTTTCCGTGCATTATCTACTCAAGCCAGAAAGGCGACATACACACAAACGGAGAAAAACATGACACAAACATTCACCACACAAATCACACGTAATGTGATCGCGACGACAGCTTCTTTGGTTTTTGCCGCTCTATCCGGTTACGCCATGGCTGGCACAATCGAAGGCTCGGCAACATCTGAGGCCGTTGCGTCCGAGACCACCATACCAACCGCGACAGTGACTGTCACTGTAAAGGGTTTTGAGAAACAACAAGGCGCTGTCATGGCTGCGCTCGTCGATGCGAACGGATATCAAGGCGGTAAGCCAGTGCAGGTCAGAAAAGTTGACGTCGATGGCGACACAATCTCAATGACATTTTCGGGGCTTCCTGCCGGCGACTATGCGGTGCGGATGTTTCATGACGTCAATAGCGACGGCCAAATGAATGCAAATGCTTTCGGTATGCCGATGGAGCCTTTTGCTTTCTCTAATAACGCTGTTGGGACAATGGGGCCTGCCCCTTGGTCAAAGGCGAAATTCTCTGTCGTTGGGAAAGACGTCACCCAAGACATTTCGTTTTAGTATCCAATTATCATGGTCGGGCGCAACACGCGCCTGACTGTCACCCCTCCGTTTCAACAATCAAATATGAGCGCCCGCTAATGTCACAACTCCTTTCGCAATCCAGCCAGTTTAATCGTCGTTCGATCTTGAAGGCCTTTGGAGCATTGACGGCAGCGAGCGCCTTACCAAAGGCGGCCTTTGCCAAACCACAAAGTTTTCCTGATTGGCATATAGGCTGGCAAAATCCCATAAAACACCAGCTCCATACGGAGAGCTTGCGTTTGGTTCACGGTCGATTGCCCAAAGAATTAAAAGGCACGTTTTATCGTAATGGCCCCGGCATTCATGAGCGCGGTGGCTTTCGGATGCGGCACTGGTTTGATGGGGACGGGATGATGCAGGCTTTTCGTTTTGCAGACGGGAAGATGTCTCACACAGGCCGCGTCATCGAAACAGAGCTTTATAAGCGTAATCAAAAAGCAGGAAAGTTCACCGTTGGGGGATTTGGCACTCATATTGAGCCAACATTTCAAATGACAGGTCCGGACAGCGCCAATGCTGCTAATACAAGTGTCCTTCCTATGGGAGACGAAATCTTGGCCCTGTGGGAAGGGGGCTCGGCCTATCGTTTGGATTCGCAGACCTTGGAGGCAAAAGGCCTCAAAACATGGGCGCCCGAATTAAAGGGGATGCCGTTTTCTGCCCACCCGAAAATTGACCGCCAAGGTAATATTTGGAACTTTGGGCAAAGCGTCGCCATGCAGGCGCTCATTTTGTACAAGATAAGCCCTACGGGTAAATTGCTGCAAACAAAGCTTGTCAGAAATGTCCCCGGCGGAATGATTCATGACTTTTGCATAACAGACCGTCACTTGATATTTATGGCACCATCCTTTCGCGCGGTGAAAAATGGCCGAAATTATCTGGAACAATTCACCTATCAAAAAAACGCGCCGCAACGGGTGATCGTTTTAGAAATGGATGATTTAGACGCTCGCCGCAATTTTGAATTGCCGCCCGGCTTCCAATTTCACTTCGGGAATGCCTATGTCGAGAAATCCGGCGATATCCGCTTTACGCTTTGCAGAACAAGCGAAGATGATTTCGTCTCTCATAGCGCAAAAGCTTTGATGCGCGGCGAGTTACCCGAAGGCGGTCTGAGCATTTTAAACGAAGTCGTTTTGGGGAAAAACGGTAAGGCTCGAATGGCTCCGGTGACAGATGCGCTTGCGACTCATGAGTTCCCGCAATTTAATCATAACTATACAGGGCGCGCCGCGCGTTACCTTTATACTGCTGGCAAAACGCATCAGGGCCGCCCTGGGGAGAGCGCCGTTTTACGCCATGATCTGAAAAGCGGTAAATTGGATATGTTTGATTACGGCGCGAGCGTGATGGCCGAAGAGCATCTCTTTATCCCCGCCTTTTCGGCCAAAGCCGAAGATGACGGCTGGATGATTGGGACAACATTGGATTTCAAAGCTAAGAAAACATCCGTCAATATATTAAGGGCGGATGCGCTTGCTGATGGTCCTATTGCCATATTTGAATTGCCATATGCTTTGCCTTTAGGCTTTCATGGGGCATGGGCGAAGGCGTAAGGAGAGAGAGTATGAATTGGGAATATTACACGGAAGCCAGTACGGCTATTCAAATCCATATGATCGCCGCTCTTGTGGCGCTCATTTTGGGCATTCTCATGCTCTTAAGACAAAAGGGAACGGCGTCTCATAAAATGATTGGGCGTATTTTTGCCGCTCTTATGTTTGTGACGGCTTTTTCCGCGATATTCATCCGCCAGCTCAATGAGGGGCGTTTTTCGTGGATTCATATTTTCGTTATCTTCACTTTCGTAGCGCTGATTGAAACATTTTATCATATTCGAAAGGGCAATTTGAAGGGCCATAAACGCGCGGTTATGGGGCTGTTTTTCGGAGCTTTGTTAATTCCCGGTGCGTTCTCATTTCTGCCGGGCCGTACGATGTGGATGCTATTTTTCGCTTAACCGCTCCCGCCTCAGTCCAAAATCCCTAAATGGTGTCCGAATCCACGGTTGCGGGAGCCGTCTGTTCCGCTTATATGAACCCTGATTTTTGGCTCATTATGGGCCGAGTCTTGTAAATCTAACAAGCGGACACGACTTCATGAACATTCACGAATATCAGGGCAAAGCTGTCCTTAAGGAAATTGGCGCGCCTGTCTCCAAAGGTATTGCGATTTTTAAAGCGGAAGAGGCGAAAGCGGCAGCCGAGAAATTAGGCGGGCCTTTATGGGTCGTTAAATCCCAAATTCATGCTGGCGGACGCGGCAAAGGAAAATTCATTGGCGCGCCGGCAGATGCCAAAGGTGGGGTACGCCTCGCTTTCTCAGTGGATGATGTTGTTAAGAATGCCGAAGAAATGCTCGGCGAATATTTAGTGACAGAGCAAACAGATGCCAAAGGCAAGCAGGTCAACCGCCTCTATATCGAAGATGGGTCTGACATTGAAACGGAGCTATACCTCTCTATTATCATTAATCGCGAGACGTCTCGCGTGTCTTTCATCGTCTCAACCGAGGGCGGGATGGATATCGAAGCCGTTGCGCATGATACGCCTGAAAAGGTCATAAATTTCGACATTGATCCGGCGACGGGCTTCATGCCGCATCATGGCCGTAAACTCGCCAAAGCGTTTGGCCTTTCCGGCGACCTTGCCAAACAGGCCAATAAGCTTGGCCGCACACTATATAACGGTTTCCTTGCCAAAGACATGGCGATGTTGGAAATCAATCCTCTCATCGTGACAGAGGATGGGCGTCTGCATTGCCTGGACGCAAAGATCAGCTTCGACGAAAACGCACTCTACCGTCATCCTGACGTGCAAGAGCTTCGCGATATTACCGAAGAGGATTCAAAAGAGACTGAGGCCAAGAAATACGATTTATCCTATGTAGCGCTAGACGGCAATATTGGCTGTATGGTGAACGGCGCGGGTCTGGCGATGTCCACTATGGATATCATCAAGCTCTACGGCGCAGAGCCTGCCAACTTCCTTGATGTCGGCGGCGGCGCAACGAAAGAGAATATCGTAGCGGCGTTCAAAATTTTGACATCAGATTCAAAGGTCGAGGGCATTTTGATTAATATCTTTGGCGGCATCATGAAGTGTGATGTCATCGCGCAAGGCACAGTCGACGCCGTGAAAGAGGTCGGCCTCGAAGTGCCGCTCGTTGTGCGCCTCGAAGGGACAAATGTCGAAGCAGGTAAAGCGATCATCAATAATTCCGGTCTGAACGTCATTGCAGCGGATGACCTGGATGATGCGGCGCAAAAGATTGTTGCAGCCGTTGGCGCTGTCACGCACACGAAGTCATCGCTTAGCAAAATGCTCGAAGTCGACGTTGTCGCGCTCGCTAACTCTATGGGTATTGAAGCGTCAGTTGATGACCTAAAAGCTGATACCATTCAAAAAATTCTCGATAAGCAAGGCTAAGCCATGTCAGTATTAATTAACAAAGACACAAAAATTATCACACAAGGTATGACCGGTAAGACCGGCACGTTCCACACGGAACAAGCCCTTGCTTATCATAACACCAAAATGGTAGGCGGCGTGACACCTGGTAAAGGCGGCACAACACATATTGGTCTGCCGAATTTTGATACGGTGGCCGAGGCCAAGCATACAACTGGCGCAACAGCGTCTGTGATTTATGTCCCGCCGCCCTTTGCGGCCGACTCAATCCTCGAAGCGATTGACGCCGAGATGGAACTTATTATCGCCATTACCGAAGGCATTCCCGTCTCAGATATGATTCCTGTCAAACGCGCCTTGCAAGGTTCCAAATCGCGTCTTATCGGGCCAAACTGCCCTGGAGTTCTGACTCCAGAAGAATGCAAAATCGGTATTATGCCGGGTAAGATTTTCAAAAAAGGGTCGTGCGGCGTGGTGTCTCGCTCTGGTACGCTGACTTATGAAGCTGTTTTCCAAACGACGCAGGTCGGCCTTGGCCAAACGACAGCGATTGGTATTGGGGGCGATCCGATTAATGGCACAAACTTTATCGATTGTCTGGAGCTCTTCCTGCATGATGACGACACAAAGCAAATCATTATGATTGGCGAAATTGGCGGCAGCGCCGAGGAAGAGGCGGCAGAGTATATCGCACATATGGCCAAGAAGGGCATTAAAAAGCCTATGGTTGGATTTATCGCGGGCCGTACAGCGCCTCCCGGAAGAACAATGGGCCATGCCGGCGCGATTGTTTCAGGCGGCAAAGGCGGCGCAGAAGATAAAATCGCCGCTATGGAAGCGGCAGGCATTCGTGTCTCGGACTCCCCGGCAAAACTCGGCGTGACTATGATGGACGTATTGAACGGGTAACGATTTTTACAGGCGATTATGGCTGGCGTGAATTAAGAATATTGTTAAGGTATATGGCGTATTAACCTTATACCTTAACGCAAATCATAGACTAAAGGCCGAATCATGGCTGACAAAAGCCGCTCTGAACAAAACCAAGATTTCTTGGATACGCTTTTTCTGGATGGCGGGAATGCTGTCTATCTCGAACAAATGCAGGCGCAATATTCGCGCAACCCCAATTCCGTTGATGCTAGTTGGCGCGCCTATTTTGAAACAATCGGAGAAGATCGTAGTAACGCTCAACATGTTGCTGATGGACCGGCTTGGAAACGTGAAAACTGGCCGATCGCTGAAAATGGTGAGCTGACCTCTGCTCTAACGGGTGATTGGGGCGTAGATGCAGGAGCCGTTGAAAAAGCGGTTTCCAAAGCAAACCCTGATATGTCCACGCAAGATGTGCAGCAGGCAGCCAAAGACTCTATCGGCGCCCTCATGCTCATTCGCGCCTATCGTGTGCGAGGGCATTGCGTGGCGGACCTTGATCCTCTTAGGCTTCAAAAGGCCGGGGCTCACCCCGAGCTCGATCCGCAAACTTATGGTTTCTCAGCCTCTGATATGGATCGAGAGATTTTTATCGACGGCGTTTTGGGGCTTGAATATGGGACGCTCAATCAAATTATCGCTATTCTGCGACGCACCTACGCGTCGACCGTCGGCGTACAATTCACCCATGTGTCCAACCCCGAAGAGAAAGCTTGGATTCAAGAGCGTCTAGAGGGACCCGAAAAAGAGATTAGCTTCTCCAAAGAAGGGCGTTTAGCAATTTTGCAAAAGCTCATCGAAGGCGAAGCCTTTGAGCAATTGATTCACAAACGGTATCCGGGGACAAAACGTTTTGGTATCGATGGGGCGGAAAGCCTTTTGCCTGCTTTGGAGCAGATCATCAAACGCGGCGGTCAATTAGGGTTGAAAGATATCAATTTCGGCATGCCGCATCGCGGACGATTGAATGTCATGGCTTCGGTTATGCAAAAGCCCTATTCGGCGATTTTCTATGAATTCCTCGGCGGCGTCGCAGCAGGCGGCGAGGATTTCGGCTCCGGTGACGTAAAATATCATTTGGGTGTTTCGGACGACCGCGAATTTGACGGCAATAACGTCCATTTATCACTGGCGCCTAATCCGTCCCATTTAGAAGTCGTTGCGCCTATTGTTATGGGTAAGACGCGCGCAAAGCAGCAAATGGCTTCGGGAACATATCAATCCCACAAGCCCGAAGAAGTTATGGCGGTTATACTTCATGGCGACTCGGCTTTCGCCGGACAAGGTATTGTGATGGAGAGTTTTCAGCTCTCGCAATTAGTGGGTTACCGGACGGGCGGAACTATCCATGTTGTCGTGAATAACCAAATTGGGTTTACAACAACGCCGGATGAATATCGCTCGGGGCAGTATTGTTCAGATGTGGCCTTTATGGTTGAAGCGCCAGTCTTCCACGTCAATGGAGACGACCCCGAAGCGGTTGTTTTTGCGGCGCGTGTGGCCACTGAATATAGACAGAAATTCGGCAAAGACGTTGTGCTGGATATTGTTTGTTATCGCCGCTATGGTCACAATGAGGGGGATGATCCTTCTTTCACACAGCCGATTATGTATGAAAAAATCGGTAATCTAAAATCCACAATGAATATATATGCTGAGCGTTTGATTGCCCAAGGTGATCTTACTGAAGAGGCGCATAAAAAGCGCGTTGATGATTTTTATGCGTATCTGGACGGCGAGTTTGAAAAAGCCAAAAGTTATGAAACAACCCAGCCCGATTGGCTGCAAGGCGTCTGGCAAGGGTTAAGCCTGCCAACAGAAAAAGACGGCAAACGTGTTGGCGATACAAGTGTCGACATTCAAACATTGAAAGACATTGGGACGAAAATTACGACAATCCCGAACAGCGTCAATATACACAGAACTTTGAAGCGCATTATTAAAGCGCGCGCCGATAAAATTGAATCGGGCGAAAATATTGATTGGGGTCTGGCGGAGCATTTGGCGTTTGGCACCTTAGTTATGGAAGGTCACCCCGTGCGCCTGTCCGGACAAGATTCTGAGCGCGGAACATTCTCTCAACGTCAATCGAATTTTATCGATCAAAAAACCGAAGAAAAATACACTCCGCTCAATCATCTGACTGACGAGCAAGAATATTATCAGGTGCTAAACTCACATTTGTCTGAGGAGGCGGTTTTGGGTTTTGAATATGGTTTTTCCGCCGCCGCGCCGAAGGCGCTAACAATCTGGGAAGCGCAATTTGGTGATTTCGCTAATGGCGCCCAAGTGATGGTGGACCAATTTATTTCCTCTGCAGAACAGAAATGGCTGCGTATGTCGGGCCTCGTTATGCTCTTGCCGCATGGTTATGAAGGCCAAGGACCAGAACATAGTTCTGCCCGTCTGGAGCGTTATCTGCAAATGTGCGCTGAAGATAATATGCAAGTGACAAATATTTCGACACCTGCCAATTATTTCCATGCTTTGCGGCGTCAGGTTAAACGAGGCTTTCGTAAGCCCCTCATTAATATGAGTCCGAAGAGCCTATTGCGTCATAAGTTATGTGTTTCAACGCTGAAAGAAATGGGGCCAGGATCTGAATTTCATCGCGTTTTATGGGATGATGCCGAATACCGACCAGAGACAACCGATATTAAACTGGTGTCTGATTCAAAGATTAACAAGGTTCTGCTTTGCTCAGGCAAGGTGTATTATGATCTCTATGCGGCACGTGAAGAAAAGAACATCAATGATGTTTATATTCTGCGCATTGAGCAATTCTTCCCTTATCCGGATGATGCTATTCAGGAAGAACTTAAACGTTTCAAAAATGCTGAAATGGTGTGGGTTCAGGAAGAGCCGAAAAATATGGGCGCATGGACTTTCATTGATCCATTTGTCGAAGAAAGCCTGATTGCCATTAAAGCTAAAAACACACGTTTGCGTTACGTCGGACGTCCTGCAGCGGCCTCGACGGCGACGGGTATTGGCGCTAAGCACAAAAAAGAACAACAAGCCTTGCTCGATGGGGCTTTTGCAACGTAGGAGAACGAAATGAGTGGTGGTATAATTGGCGGTATAATTGGTGGCATTGTGGGTGCCATTGTTGTTTTGATCTTAAACAAGGATAAAAAATAAAAGGCTTTCACCTTTTTTTTTAATACGCACATGACTGATATTAAAATACCCAATGTTGGCGAGTCTGTCTCTGAAGTGACGATTGCTCAGTGGTTCAAAAAACCTGGCGAAGCCGTCAAAAAAGACGAGCCATTAGTTGAGCTTGAAACGGATAAAGCGGCGCAAGAACTGGTTTCGCCCGAAGACGGTGTGTTAGAGGAAATATTAGTCGCCGAGGGTGATGTGGCGACAATCGGTCAATTGATTGCAAAGCTCGGCTCGGGCGCAGGGACTACGGCCTCTGATCAGCCGGCTGAACAAGACAATGCCGCCGCCGCAGCTGCGCCAGTCTCCGGAGGGGCGTCCATGAATATTGATGTGCCAAATGTCGGCGAATCTGTCTCAGAGGTGACGATTGCGACTTGGATGAAACAGCCAGGTGATGCCGTTGCTAAGGATGAAGCAATTGTTGAGCTTGAAACTGATAAAGCCGCACAAGAATTAGTGGCCCCCGAAGCGGGCGTGATGGGCGAGCATTTAGTGGCGGAAGGCGATATTGCGCTCGTCGGCCAAACTATTGCGACATTGATGGCAGGTGCCTCTGGTGGAGCCTCGGCCGCAGCGCCAGCAGCGGCAGTCCCTAGCAGCGCGCCGGCTTCTGACGGTCCAAAAGGCGGGAAGCTTATGCCGAGCGCGTCGCGCATCGTAAAAGAAAACGGTTTGGACGCGTCCGCGATTTCCGGCACCGGTAAGGGCGGGCGCATTACCAAAGCCGATGCTCTACAAGCCAAAGCGAACCCTCCTGCGGTTTCTAAATCAACGCCCGCCGCCGCTCCAAAAGCGCCGCGCGCAATTGGTGAGCGCGAAGAGCGCGTCCGCATGTCCCGCATTCGCCAGACTATTGCTCGCCGTTTGAAGGATGCACAAAACACCGCCGCCATGCTTACCACATATAATGAAGCAGATATGAGCCATATAATGGCCATGCGCTCTCAGTATAAAGAGCTGTTCCTTAAAAAGCACGGCGTGAAACTTGGCTTTATGAGTTTCTTTGTCAAAGCCTGTGTTCAAGCCTTGCGGGATGTGCCGAGCGTCAATGCTGAGATAGACGGCACGGATATCATCTACAAAAATTACTATGACATTTCGATTGCCGTCGGGACAGATAAAGGCCTCGTTGTGCCTGTCTTGCGAAATTGTGATGAGTTGTCGCTCGGCGGAGTCGAGAAGGGGATTGGAGCTTTGGGCGCGAAGGCGCGCGAAGGTCAATTAACGATGGACGATATGATGGGCGGAACTTTCACCATTTCAAATGGCGGCGTTTACGGCTCCTTGATGTCTTCTCCAATTTTGAACCCACCGCAATCCGGCATTCTCGGAATGCACAAAATCCAGAAACGTCCAGTTGTGATTGACGATGAAATTGTTATTCGCCCCATGATGTATCTTGCCTTGTCATATGATCACCGTATCGTTGACGGAAAAGAAGCTGTGACATTCTTGGTGCGTGTCAAAGAGTGCCTAGAAGACCCGGAACGGCTCTTACTCGACCTATAGCTAAAGTCTTAACTGCGACAATTTGCTATTCATCTTAACGTTTGGTATTATTACACAAATGTAGGGGTAGATTATGCGTGCAAACACACCGTGGTGGTTTTGGTTGGTAAGCGGTATTGCGCTTATCTGGAATTTAATGGGCGTTGGGGCTTATCTAAAAGATACACGCCTAAGCGATGCTGATATCATCGCAACCTATGGCGAGGTTGTGGGGCAGGCGGCTCTTGCTCAACCTGCTTGGGTGACTGCCGCCTATGCTTTGGCTGTTTTCGGCGGGGCTTTGGGGTGCTTAATGTTGTTATTACGCAAACGCATAGCTATCTGGCCGCTGATTATTTCGCTATTGGCCGTCATTGCTCAGCAAGGGTACCTTTGGATTGCGAGCGGCGTTATGGCTCATATCCCGACGAGTTCAATGATTATGTATATTTCGATCCCGCTTGTTGCGATATTCCTCGTTTGGTTCGCTAAGAAAATGGCTGTAGAACAGATTATTCACTAAAGCTGAGTTCAATAAAGTAGAGTTGATATAATGACACCCACTAAGCCCTCAATAGTCTTCTGGATTACCGCTTTAGTTTTCTTGATTTGGAATCTGTTTGGGATTTTTAATTTCTATACGTCTGTTACGGCGACCCCAGAATATTACACGGCCAGCGGTTATACGGATGCGCAGGCTGTTTTCATGACTACGACGCCGCTTTGGTATTTAATTATTTTTGGTCTAGCTGTCTGGTCCGGGTTGCTCGCATCTGTCTTAAATATTTTGCGCAAAGCCTGGGCGGTGAAAGTGTTTTTATTCAGTCTCGCTATGGTCATTATTAGCTTTGTCGCAGATTTTGTCCAAGGAACCTTTACGATGTTGGGCGGAGTTTATATCGGAATTATGGTATTCGTTCTCGTGATGGCAATTATCGAGTTTTTTGTATCCCGCCGCTATGCCGACAAAGGCGTTTTGACCTAGATAAAACTCTCTGTCGCCGACGAAGGCCGATTGACCTGAAAACACCTAGCGCTTAAGTCACATCTCAAGATTTGGGTAAACGCTTAAAGCGCGGAGTATTTTCATGTCAGACATCTACGATATTATTATTATTGGCGGCGGCCCTGGCGGCTATAATTGCGCTATCCGTGCGGGACAGCTCGGCTTGAAAGTTGCCTGTGTTGAAACTCGCAAGACGCTAGGCGGCACGTGTTTGAACGTAGGCTGTATTCCGTCCAAAGCGCTCCTGCACGCGACCGAGCTTTATGAAACAGCCACGAAGGACTTTGAGTCCATGGGCATGAGCGCTACCGTCAAAGCGAATATTCCTGACATGATTAAAGCCAAAGATAAGACCGTTGACGGCCTGACTTCTGGTATCGAATATTTATTCAAAAAGAACAATGTCGACCATATTCATGGCTATGGCAAAATTGTTGGGGAAGGCAAAGTCGAGGTCGAAGGTAAAGTCTATGTGACGAAAAATATCGTCATTGCGACAGGCTCAGAAGTCGCGACACTGCCGGGCATTGATATTGATGAAAAAACAATTGTCTCATCAACGGGCGCGCTAGAGCTTCAAAAAGTACCAGGAAAAATGGTTGTGATTGGCGGCGGCGTCATTGGTTTAGAGCTAGGCTCCGTTTGGCGCCGGCTCGGGGCAGAGGTGACTGTCATTGAATATCTCGACCATATATTGCCTGGCTCGGATGGCGAAATTCAAAAACAGGCCGTGCGTACATTTAAAAAACAAAAAATGAAATTTGAACTGGGCCGCAAGGTTACGGGCGTAAAGAAACTCAAATCCGGCTTAACGGTTCAGACCGAAGCCTCCGCAGGCGGGAAAGAAAAAGAACTTGAGGCGGATGTGGTGCTGGTCTGTATTGGCCGCCGCCCCTTTACAAAAGACCTTGGACTAGATGTTTTGAATATCAAATCGGATAAGAGAGGGTTCATCGAAACCAATCATTTCCAAACATCCGCAAAGAATGTTTATGCGATTGGCGATTGCACAACTGGCCCCATGCTAGCCCATAAGGCCGAAGAAGAAGGCGTCGCCGCCGCTGAGATTGTAGCCGGTAAAGCGGGTCACGTGAATTACGACGTCATTCCGGAGGTTGTGTATACTTATCCTGAAATTGCTAATGTAGGCAAAACGGAAGAAGATTTGAAAGCCGCTGGCATCCCCTACAAAAAAGGCAAGTTTCCCTTCACGGCGAATTCGCGTGCGCGCTGCAATCACGAAACTGATGGCTTTGCGAAAATTCTGGCCCATGCGGAAACCGATGAAATTCTCGGCGCTCATATTATTGGGCCGTTGGCGGGTGATTTGATTCACGAAGTCTGTATTGCCATGGAATTTGGCGCGGCATCAGAAGATATTGCCCGCACCTGTCATGCACATCCGACTGTATCGGAAGCCGTGCGTCAAGCCGCCATGGACGTCGAAAACTGGGCCATGCAAATGTAGGCAGAGTTTTATGAAGCTCTATGATTATTTGCCTTCAGGTAATTCCTTTAAAGTACGCTGGTGTCTGTCCTATTTGGGACAAGCATATACGCATGTGCCGATTGATATCCATAAAGGCGATACGCAAACGGATGATTTTTTAGGTAAAAACCCGGCAGGCCAAATTCCGCTATTGGAATTAGACAATGGTCGCCTTTTAGCAGAAAGCAATGCTATCCTAACTTATCTTGCCGAAGGGTCCGATTTAATACCGCATGATTCATATGAACACGCCAAAATGCTCCAATGGATGTTTTGGGAGCAATATAAACATGAACCCGCAATCGCCGTTGCTCGGTTTATTCGTCACTATGCTATGGACACGCGTGCCGAGGCACTTCCTGTTTTGATGGAAAAGGGAGCGGCGGTTCTCTCGATTATGGACAACCATTTGTCGTCCCGAGACTGGTTTGTAGGGGACAGCAGAACCTTAGCTGATATTTCGCTCTACGCTTACACACATGTGGCGGACGAAGGCGGTTTCCATATGGACATTTATCCAAACCTGTTGAATTGGCTAAACCGCTTTGCCGACCACCCTGCGCATATCAATATTACGGATACTCCAAAACTCTAGGCACCTATATTTATGAGGTGGCTCGGTGATTGTGATAATATTGTCACAAAAAGTATTTTTCACTTCAAATTTCGATATTAATCCCCCGCTCATCTCTCATCGCTCGTAATAATTTAACCACAACAATTAATTGGGAAAGTCATATGAAACTATCGACCATCACAGTCAGCGCATTTGCGCTTGTCAGCGCTTTAAATGCCTCTAACGCGGCGCAAGCTCAGGATCGAACGTCAGCCATTGATGCTTTGACAGATGAAGTGATTGTTACCGCGACAAAGAAAACAGATGCCGAAAACGTGCAAGATGTTCCAATCGCGATTACAGCTTTTAATGGCGAGACACTGGATGCATTAAAAGTACGTTCGCTCGAAGGGCTGACATTCTCTGCACCAAACGTCTCTTTGGACGACATCGGCACGGTTCGGGGGTCTGCTAACTTTTCTATCCGAGGCCTAGGTGTAAATTCGTCCATTCCGTCTATTGACCCTACGGTCGGTGTTTTTGTTGATGGTGTCTATCTCGGTCTAAACTCAAGCGTCGTATTTGACTTATTTGATTTGGATAGTGTTGAAGTTTTACGAGGCCCCCAAGGAATATTGTTTGGTAGAAATACAACAGGCGGCGCTATTCTACTGAATACCGGCAATCCTACCGATGAATTTGAATACAAAGCACGCTTTGCTGTCGAAACGCCGGTTGATAGCGGTCGAGGCGGCATTAATACTTTCGCGCAAGGAACAATTTCGGGCCCGCTTGTTGAAGGGCGTTTGAACGGCAAAGCTGGCCTCTATTACAATAATGACTCAGGCTATTTCGAAAACCTGTCAACCGGAGACAATCACGGTCAAGCCGAAACATATATTGCCCGCGGAGCATTGGAATTCATGCCGTCCGAAAATGTTAATATTCTTGCTAAGCTTGAATATTTCGACAGTGAAGGAGACGGTCCATCGGCGCAAAACCGCGGGCTGTATGCGCGGGATAGTTTTGATTTCTCAATCGATAATGAAGGGTCTTATAGCGCCGAGGCACTAACGGGCTCTGTGAGGCTCGATTGGGATGTCGCTCTCGGTGATGGTACGATTACAAACATTTTCGGTTATCGGGAGCTTGATCAAACTTCCGACAGTGACATTGATTCAACGCCGCTTTTCCTTTTCCATTCCACAACAGAATTGGCGCAAGACCAAATCTCAAACGAGCTGCGTTATTCCGGCGTGTTCGGGAATGCAGAAGTGACGACAGGCGTTTACTACTTTGAGCAAGATGTCGCTTATACAGAAGTGCGTGATTTACCACCGCTCTCGCCGCTAACATTCTATGGCGGTGGGTCGCAAAACCATACTGTATTTGGTTTATTTGGTGCCGTCGATTATTCACTGAGTGAGGCTCTGAAGCTTCAACTCGGACTGCGGTACTCTGAAGAAGATAAAAATGTCGGTATTACTTATGTGCGTCCGCGCCCTGAGTGTAGCATTGTAGATGGGACTTGCCCGACGAGTGGAACGAATGCTTTTATTCCTACAGAAAATAGCGGTTTCACGGATAGTGACAGTTGGAAAAACTGGTCGCCTAAAGTCGGCCTGCAATATTTTCTGAATGATGATACGCAGTTATACGGGAGTTGGTCGCGTGGTTACCGCTCAGGCGGGTATAACTTCCGAATTACAGCGCCGGCTGCATTTGAAGCCATATTCCCCGCAGGCAATACGAGAGCATTTGATGAGGAAAAAGTCGATTCATTTGAAATTGGGGCTAAGTTTGACAGCACCGACAGACGGGTTCAGCTGAATACAGCGATTTTCCTCACAAATATTTCAGATATGCAAAGAGAATTAAACCTTTCTGACCCGCAAGCCGGTGTTCTGCAGACAATTATCAATACAGCAGATGCAACAATTAAAGGTGTTGAAGCTGAAGGAAAATTCCGCATGACAGATACATTGCTCTTAACGGGTAATGTCGGGATTATTGACGCTGATTATGATGACGTTCTCTTTGATATTTCAAGTGACGGCGTGGTGAATGACGAAGATTTGGCATTGTCTATTCCGCGTGTGCCCAAAGCGACATTTGGCTTTGGCTTTATACAAGATCTGGATTTGGACAGTGCAGGCTCAGTGACGACGCGCGCGAACTTCCAGCACCGAGACCGTTTCGCCTATACGGATAACAATTTCGGTTTTGTTCAGGCTATCGACAATCTTTCTGCGAATGTTACGTGGAATCTCCCTATGGAGGGCGTATCAATTTCCGTGTTCGGTAAGAATTTGTTGGATGATGTGCAAGTCGGAGGTGATACTCAGCTCCCCTTCGGAGGGCCACAAAGTCCTGCAATTCCGGGATCACAAAATTTGTCTAACGGTATCAACGCGCCGTTCGATAATAATCCGGCTGTAGGTACATTCAGCCCGCTGAAAAAGGGCCGTTTGTTAGGTGTTGAACTGACAATCCGCGGGTAAGCCCTGATTATAATTGTATGAAAACCCCGCTTCGACGGGGTTTTTTATTGGCGGAACTCTGATAGGCTGGGATTAATAAATAAGGAAAATACTATGCCAAAACTAACCGGACAATGTCTTTGCGGAAGTGTGTCTTTCCAAGCAGATGGCGATATTCAGATGATGGGGAATTGTCACTGTACGGATTGCCAGCAAGTTTCAGGTTCTCCCTATGCAACATTGGTGTTCATGTCCGAAGACGCCGTAAACGTATCCGGTGAGGTGAAAACTTTTAGTCACGCCGTAGATAGCGGTAATAGTTTGACAAAAGAGTTCTGCCCGACATGCGGCTCTCAGATGTTCGCCAAGAACGCCGCCCGTCCGGGCAATATGGCGTTAAGGGCTGGCAGCATAAATGAGAAAGAGCATATCAAGCCGCAATTTAATGTTTACGCTAGCCGGAAACTTGACTGTACTATTTTAGACGACTCTATTCCCGCTTTTGATGAAATGCCGGGATAGCTGCGATAAGTCTTTAGGAAGCGCTTCCACTGTAATTGTTCTTTATATAGAACGATTGTTTCTTATATAGAATATTGCAATTGTGCGTAACCAGACCTATATGGCGCGCAGATAGCAATAAACGCTATTTTGTTACCCTTTTGGAAGAGACTATGTCCAACGCGCCTACTGAAGAAAAAGTGCTCGAAGTCGAGCATTACACGGACCGATTATTTCGGTTCAAAATCACACGTCCGCGTTCTTTCCGTTTCCGGTCGGGTGAGTTTATCATGATTGGTCTGCCTGCGCTCCCGGATCAGAAACGCCCGATTATGCGGGCCTATTCTGTAGCCTCACCAAGTTGGGATGAGACGTTGGAGTTTTACTCAATAAAAGTGCCCGATGGTCCGTTGACTTCGCGCTTACAAAAAATCGAAAATGGCGACACAGTCTTACTCGGACGAAAGCCAGTCGGAACTTTGGTTTTGGATGCCTTGCTGCCGGGCAAGCGCCTTTATATGTTCTCAACGGGGACGGGTTTAGCGCCATTTGCCTCAGTCATTCGCGACCCAGAAACCTATGAGCGTTATGATCAGGTTATTTTGACCCATACATGCCGCGAAGCAGGGGAGTTGACCTATGGGACTGAATTGGTTCAAAGCCTCAAAGACGACCCTTTAGTGGGCGAAATGGTCGACGGAAAACTCATTCACGTAACGTCATTGACCCGCGAAGATCACCCTTTGACAGGACGTATCACGACACTCATTGAAAGCCACAAACTCTTTGAAACCATCGGTGTACCGCCGCTTAATCCAGAAGAAGACCGCGTGATGATTTGCGGATCTAAAGAGATGATTGATGATACGGCAAAGTTGGTAGAGACTTTTGGCTTGAAAGAGGGGTCTAATTCTCAACCGCAGCAATTTGTTGTCGAGAAAGCCTTTGTTGGCTAACTAATTGGACGTATCGCCCAACGAGAGCAAAGCGATACGAATGCCAAAGCCGGACGTATCGCGCACGGCGTCATTGACAACATTATTGCGATTATAAATCAGCTCAATCAGAGTGCAATCATCTTGATAGGCGAGGGAGACGCGCTGACGCCGGAAGTTGTCAGTGTCCATGTCGTAATACCCAGTATAACGCGTACTCCAGCGATCCGTGAGTTTAAATCCGACTGAGCCTGAGATTTCCTCAGACGGAGCGCCGGTAATATCCAGCGTATTTTCTTCGACGCGATAGTAACGCGCCCCGGCATTAAGGCGCTTATTACGAAAACGAAGGGAGGAGTCGATACGGCGGAACTCCCCGTCATCTTCATTAAAGCGTAGACGGGTTTTGGGTGAAAAATACTGACCCAAATTCATCTCGAATAAGCCTACAATATCAGAGGTGCTGCCTTCCAATCCCGTATTTTGTCCGAAACGATTATTGTTTCCGCTCGTATAGCTTTGGCCCACAAACAAGTGCGCGCGGCTATCCTTCCAATTAGCAATAAAAGATCCGCCCACATCGGTTCTGAGGCCTTCTTCCCATAAATCATAGCCCGCACTTTTATTAGAATTCCAAAACTGGGCTTGGTCAAAGTCAATATTATTGCCGTCTTGATAGAGGGAGGCGACAGAGCCGTCGCCATTAATGCCCAAAAATTCATTGAACTTTGCGTCGCCAAAGTTTTGCGTTACTTGAACACGCGGCTCCAATATCCAGTCCACCGTGGATGTTGATTTAATGAACGGGTAGCGAATATCAGCACCAACCTGGCCTAAAGTGCGGGTGAATTCAGATTTAGCGCCCCCGTCAGGTTCCAATTCGAAAAAGTCAAATCGTGCATTCGCGAAAGGTTTGACCTCAATCCCGCCCGGCGCAATCCATGTTTTAGAGTAATCTAACCCGGCTGTTCCCCGGCCGTAATCAGAGCCTGTCTGCCGCGTCAGCCATGTTGTGTCGCCAAAGGCTTTGAACCGTCCCCCGAGAACAGGGTCTTTGAGATAAGTCTCGAATTCGACTTTAGGCACAACAATCGGAAGGGTACTGTCATCAACCGCATCAAAGAAGATCTGCCCATTGTCCAGTTCCGCAAAGCGTGACCGCAGGTCTTGAAAGCCAACGGTGGAGACGCTAAGTCGCGTATTCTCGTTTTGCCCCACTAAAAAAGCTTGGCTTGTATTTCGGCGACTTTCTGATTGGTAAAGTCCCCGCGTTCCCGGGCGTTCATTTAAATCATATCGGTTCAAATAATTATCGTCAGTCGCGAGCTGTACGCCAAAACCGTAATCCCAGAAATCGCTAGGTTGAAAATAGCCATCGGCATAAAAATGGGAACGCCAGCGTTTCCCGATAGGCGCCGTTTCAGGACTCGCAAATTGCGTGGGGTCGTCAAAAGCGTTGCCATTGCGGTCAAAAATACTGCCATAAGTAAAGCTGCCCTCAATATCGACACGACCCGTACTAAAGCGGCGTGCAAATTGATATTCCAGCAAAGGATTGGCTTTGGTGAAAAGGCGCGGCGTTATTGTCGCCTCTGTATAATCATCAATAGCCCAGTAATATGGCGTCTGAACTGTGAAACCTTTATCGCTCGTGACGCCAATAAAAGGGGTGAGTAAACCGCTGGCACGTTTTGCGCTTGGATCTGGATGAGCCAGATAGGGTGTATAGAAAACGGGTAAGCCTAAGAGCTCTAAAACGGCGTCGTTATAGCGAATGGTACGGGTTTCTCTATCTTGACGCACACGCTTTGCGCGCAGACGCCATGCGGGACGTTTGACTTCTCCGTCTTCTCGGCAAATTTCACAGGCGGTATAATAGGCATTGTAAAATTCAAATTCTTCATTTGTATTGCGGTTGACAAACCGCGCCCCAACAACGCCCCCGCCTTGGATGCGCCCTGTATAATTTGTCGCTGTGCCGGCTTCTAAGGCTTCGGACAGTTCCAATTTATCCGCATATTGAACAGAACCAGTGGCATCAATCAGAGTAACATTGCCCGTTGCGATAACGCGGCCTGTATCCCGATAATATATGACTTCATCCGCGCGTAAGGTGCGATCTTCGTAACGGCCTTCCACTTGGCCTTGGACGGTTAAGACACCTGTTTCTTCATCGCTTGTCAGGCTGTCGGCTTCTAAATAAAATAGGTCCGGATCTCTGAAAGGACTATCCGGCGCCAGTTCCAGAGCCCGGTTTGTGCCGGCTGCTGTTTGCTCAGCTCCAATTTGTGCAATCGCCGCTTGGCTTGAGAGAGAAACAGCTAAGAGGGCGGCGGCGGCGCTACCGCGCAATAAAGTAAAGCGGTTCATATTTTTGGAATTTTGACATTCTTGTCGCATTTATAATTCACAAAACCTTATCTGAACGGCCAAAATAATGGTTGCATATGATAGACCAGAATTTTCAAATACTCTAGGCAAGGCCATAAACATTCCCTATGGCATAAACAATTCTTTTATCGGGTCTATTAAAAAACCGGAAAGCTTCGCTCCATCTCTTTGTCATTTCTTCAAGCGCCCTGCGGCGGGTACCCTGACCAACGTTTTACAGTTTTCATGACCAACGAGGATTGAATACGATTGACGTGAGGGAGGGCTGCAATAACGCGGCGATAAAGACGTTCATAATCTTTGGTGTCAGGCGCGGCGACCTTGATAAGATAATCCGCACTACCTGTCATAAGGTGGCATTCTAAAACTTCGGGCCGCGCTAAAGCGGCCTTTTCGAAGGCGGATAATATTGCCTCGCTTTGTGCTTCCAATGTGACCTCGACATAGAACGTCATCAGAAAGCCTAATTTTTCGGCATTCAGGCGCGCCGCGTAACGCTCAATGACGCCTTGATCCTCCAAGATGCCAATACGTCGATGACAAGCGGAAGCGGAGAGCCCTACCCGGTCTCCAACCTCGGCAATAGAGAGGCGACAATTCGTTTGGAGGAGTCCGAGGATTTTTCGGTCTATTGCGTCTATCATAGACTATTATCCTGTAAATATTTATTATTTCAGAATAATATGCAAATTCTTATATAAAAGTCGAACAAATTTCGAGTTTTTATCGAAATCCTGTTTGGTAGGTAGGAGGAAATAGGTGAGTCAAAAGCGAGTAGGAGAGAGCTGTGCTAATAGGTGTGCCAAAGGAAATCAAAAATCATGAATATCGCGTCGGCCTGACGCCCGAATCTGTCGCTGAATTAGTTCAGGACGGTCAATCCGTCATTGTGGAGACGATGGCAGGAGAAGGTATCGGGGCGTCCGATGCAGATTATAAATCTGCAGGGGCGAAAATTTCCGAAACAGCAGAGGCGGTTTTTGCAACCGCCGATATGATTATCAAAGTAAAAGAGCCGCAGGCTGGAGAGCGCGCCATGCTGCGCCCCGGTCAAATTCTCTATACTTATTTGCACCTCGCGCCGGATGCGGCGCAAACAAATGACCTGATAAAAAGCGGCGCTGTGTGTATTGCCTATGAAACCGTTACAAATGACGAAGGGATTTTACCGCTATTGCGTCCTATGAGCCAAGTGGCGGGGCGTTTGTCTATCCAAGTGGGCGCGACAGCTCTACAAAAAGACGGCGGCGGCCGCGGCGTTCTGCTGGGCGGCGTACCGGGAACAGCGCCGGCTAAAGTGGTCATTATTGGCGGCGGCGATGTCGGCTTTAATGCCGCGCAAATGGCCGTCGGCATGCAAGCCGATGTCACGATATTAGACCGCAGTAATAAGCGTATGGAAGAGCTCTCTTATTATTTCGGGCCACGTGCCAAAGTTATCCGTTCAACACCGGCCGTTTTGGATGATCTTCTGAAAACGGCTGACCTAGTAATCGGTGCAGTTTTGATTCCCGGCGCTGCCGCGCCTAAATTGGTCACGAAAGAACATCTTTCGCAAATGATGGACGGGTCTGTTTTGGTGGATGTGGCGATTGACCAGGGAGGGTGTTTTGAAACCTCTTATGCGACAACCCATGCCGACCCGACTTATGTTGTGGACGGCGTTGTTCATTATTGTGTCGCCAATATGCCGGGCGCTGTTGCACGGACATCGACCTATGCTTTGAATGCCGCCACGCTTAACCATGCGAAACGCTTAGCGCGCTTGGGTTGGAAAAAGGCTCTGCGCGCCGATAAGCACCTGTTGAACGGCTTAAACGTCTGCGAAGGCAAGCTCACGATTGAGGCAGTGGCTGAGGCGCAAGGCCTAGACTGGGTAGAGGCTGAGAGTTGTCTTTAGACGACAGAGAGCTGAGTTAGGTCTGGCTGTTATTGTGATAGAGAGTCAATGCGATACAAAATTGTGTGTGACCAGCTTTGATCGGGACTGACAATGACGCTCGGTAAATGCGGTAGGTTCACAGCATTGGGCGGGAATTGCGGCTCAAACGCTATGCCGGCGAAAGCGCCGTAGCTTTGTCCATCTTTTCCTTGGCAGGCCTTCATATTATAACCAGTATAAATTTGCAGGCCGGGTAAGTCAGACAAAACCGTGAGCCTATGGGCGTTATCGGGCGAAAAGAGGCGCGCCATTTTTCGCATACCCGTTCCCGGAATATTAAAATGATGATCCATCGCAGATTGGTTAATTGTCTTTGACGCGCGAAAGTCAAAGGGGTGGTCGGTGAGGGGCTGTTTCTTACCTTTATTAACGCCGTCTTCCCGGGTTTGGAAAAAATAATTCGCCTCAAAAGACAAGGCATGGCGACAGACTGTCGAGTCGCCGAGGTTAAAATAGCTATGACCTGTTAGGCTTATTGGGGTGTCTTTGGTTGTTTGCGCCGACATTTCGAGGCGCAAACCTTCATCATCCAAGCTATAACGGACTTTGGCGGTGACCTCTCCGGGATAGCCTTGATGCCCCTCTGGACTTTTATGGGTTAAGCAGAGAGTGTCGCCTTCTATATGGGCGTCCCAGTTTACACGGTCAAAGCCTATTGGTCCGCTATGTAGCGTGTTCTCGCCTTCATTTTCGGACAGGCGAAAACTCTTCTCGCCTATGTTAAAATGCGCGCCTCCAATTCGGTTAGAAACCCTGCCAATGACAGCGCCAAAATAGGGGTGCGGCCGCAAATATTCTTCCAAGCTATCAAAACCCAATACAATATCTGTCCCATTGGGCAGGCGAAAAGATTGCAGAGTTGCGCCATAGTTTAAAACCGTCGCAGATAATCCATTGGGCGCTCTGAGCGTGTAAGCGTTAACGCTCCCGCCATGAGGCAATGTGCCAAATCTTTGAATAGCTATCATACCTTCCGCTTAAACAGCTCGGCGCGCCTTGCCAATACGGGATGAGTTACGGCATAACAGCTCTATGATTTAAGGAGTAAGGCATGACACAACATAGCGCCATGACAACCGCCCCGGGGTTTGCGATTGCAGATCCGACTGAAATCCCCAGATTGGAAGGGGTCGTTTCCGAGGCGGAGTGGGCAATTCGAAAACAATTGGCGGCGACCTACCGCCTCTGCGCCATGCATGGATGGACCGATTTAGTCTTCACCCATATTTCGGCCCGCCTTCCGGATGAAGACGGAGAGCACCGCTTTTTGATAAATCCTTACGGCGTTATGTTTGATGAAATGACGGCGTCGTCTTTAGTCAAGATTGATGGCGACGGCAAAATTTGTCAGGACACATCCTATTTCATCAACCCGGCAGGTTTTACTATTCACTCCGCAGTTCACTTAGCGCGCGAGGATGCGGGCTGCGTTATTCATGTCCATACCCCTTATGGCATGGCGGTCTCGGCTCAAAAAAAGGGTTTACGCCGCTATACGCAAATGGCGATGCAAGTTTACAATGATCTCGCTTATCATGACTATGAAGGCATTGCCTTGGATACGGATGAGCGCGAGCGCATCGTAAGCGACCTGGGGACGAAAAGCCTGCTCATGCTGCGTAATCACGGAACACTGACAGTGGGAAAAACATGCGGGACAGCGTTCTTGCGCATGTATTTTTTGGAGAATGCCTGTAAGGCCCAGATATTCGCGCAATCCGTTGGCGGCGAAGAACACCTCATTGAGGAGCCCGAAGCAATGGGCGATAAGGTGTATATGCAGGGCGCTGCGGCCTTCGTTCCTGGTATGGGTGATAACTTGGTGTGGCCGGGCTTGATGCGTAAATTGGCGCGAACCAATCCTGGGTACGATCATTAAAGGTGTCCCAATCCGCTCTGTGTTCGCAAGTGCTGTGAAACTTTGTTGGATGAGGCCGGTTTTGTGATTGGCGAAATCTGTGTTTTAGTCCTAAGTGGGGCGAGCTTTATTCAGCCGACAGAGTGTCGGGCCGATCCGCAATCTATAGACGCCCAGCGTTATGTTTTATTGGATGCGAGGCCGCCTAAGCCGAAACCCGTCAATTATAAACCTAAAAAAATAGACCATTCAAAACCTTCTATTGCCTCTATGAATATGGTCACAATCCCGCCGGGCCAATTTTTGATGGGGAGCCCCCGTAGCGAGCTTAAACGGGATGCTAACGAGGGACCTCAAATCGCCGTCACTATCGCTGCGCCTTTTGAAATCGGGCGCTATGAAGTAACCTTCGATGATTGGGATAAATGTATCAACGGCGGCGGCTGCAAAGGCTATCGCCCTGACGATCGTGGTTGGGGACGCGGGAAGCGTCCTGTCATTAACATCAGCTGGAATGATGCAAACTCTTATATTCGTTGGTTGAATAAGAAAACGGGCCTACGATATCGCCTGCCAACAGAGGCCGAGTGGGAGTATGTGGCCAGAGGCGGAACGAATGCGCCTTTTTCGACGGGGAACGCTCTTTCTTCTGAGCAAGCGAATTTTAACGGAGAATTCCCTTACGGTGCCGCCGCCAAAGGCGTTTACCGCCGCAAAACCGTACCTGTCGGGAGTTTTCCGGCTAATGAATACGGCGTCTTTGACATCCACGGCAATGTCTATGAATGGGTTGAAGATTGCTGGTCTCCAAACCATGAAAACGCCCCCAAAGATGGTCGGGCTCGAAAAGACGGCGATTGTAAATTTCGTATTATGAGAGGCGGCTCCTGGGTGACACACGGGTATCAAATGCGCGCCTCAAAGCGACTGCGATATACGCAGGATTATCGTTATGATGATTATGGTTTCAGACTTGCAAGGACGCTAAGTCGTTAACCAATTTGTGATATTGGTTAATGTGTGATACTAGACTACACGCTAATTCCACTTTTGGGAATGAGCAAGGTTTTGAAAGCAAGTTATGGGCCCATCCATTATAAAAATTTTTGCTGATGACACCCAAAGTGAATTAGCAAAAAACATAATAACTTGGGTCGAAGCCGAAGCTGTGCTCGATAAAGCCATAGCGGATCTGAATCTTTATATCTCTTCCCAAACGGAGGCAGGCGATGATTTGGAAAAAGACGATGAATATAAACGATTAAGGACAGTGTCTGAGAACGCGGATAAAGAGTGGAGCCAGTCTTATATCGATGTGTTGAATTATGAACCGAAGACGGTGAAGGAAATTGGCCAAAAAATCCTTGTTTCCATCAATGCCATCAAAGAGGGTTTGGAAGATCCAAGACTCTCAAAATCGATAGAGAAATGCGCTCATAAACTTGTAGGGCATGAAGAGGCTTTGGAAATCAAAGGGGCCATGCGCGAAAAGATCAGGAAAGAAGGTAAGACATACCGTTTGTGCCTTATTGATGACTCTGCGTTGGATCGCATGCTCATAAAACATGCCTTTTTGGCCCGTAACGACTCATTAGATTTCTTCGAAATGGAGGAAGGTCTGGAAGTTGTAAGGGCGATTAAAGCGACGAAACCCAATGCCACGCTTTTAGATTTGGCGATGCCGCGAACAAATGGCTTGGACATTCTGAGATTGATCAGAAGTGACAATGATTTAAAAAACCATCCCGTCTGGATTATTACCGCGTCGAGCGATGAAGATGATAAATTCTCATCCTTATCAGCCGGTGCTGATGGATATTATGTCAAGCCGTCCACCCTGAGTGATTATGATACAATTGCATCCAATATTTTGGATACCGTTTTCGCTTAAGTCTTTTTAACATTCTACGACTCCCTCACCCCTCCCCAAAAAAAATGGGGCCGGAGAACCGGCCCCGAAGTTCTGACAAAATCATAAGGGGAAGAGATTTTATCACCGTCTCTAAGGGGGAGAGACAGAAGCCTTAAACCCCGTCTCTCGCTCACAGTCCATAAAACCGTTTGTGATATGTTTGTGAGATTTCTGTTTAGCTCGGAAGGCTGTACGAAATCGGCGCGCCCGGCCCTAAGTCAAACCCGAAGGCAATCCATGCCACCATCAAAATGACCCCTGAGATTAAAAGCCAGATAGAGTAAGGTATCATCATAGCGGTCAAGCTACCCAATCCGAAGTCTTTCTGCCAGCGTCTGGCAAAAACAAGGATGAGCGGGAAATAAACCATGAGCGGCGTAATGATATTGGTAGCGCCGTCGCCGACTCGGTACGCGGCTGTTGCGCCTTCGGGCGAGATTCCCAAAAGCATCAACATGGGAACCAAGACCGGAGCAAGTAAAGCCCATTTAGCACTGGCTGAACCAACAAATAGATTCAAGAGCGCGGAGAACAGCACAATCAGGCCCAAAGCAATGGGGAGTGGCAACCCGCTAGACTCAATGCCATTTGCGCCGTGGACCGCTGTAATCAATCCCAAATTGGACCAGTTAAACATGGCCACAAAATGCGCGGCAGCAAAAGCCAAGACCAAATAATACCCCATATCTTTCATCGCCTCGGCCATCATATCAACCAGATCGCGGTGATCTTTTATTGACCCGGCAGCTCGTCCGTAAGCCCAACCTGCCGCGAGGAACAAGACCATAAAGCCCGCCACCAATGACCGAAAGAAAGGCGTCGCTGTTACATACCATTCCTGACCAGGAACAGGGACCGTTGATAGTCCGGGGCCAATGATGATCAATCCAAAAATTGCCCCCAAAAAGGTCAATAGAATGACGATGCCCGCGATTAGTCTCGCCAATAGCGGCATAGGTTTCGTGAGTTTAAAGAGAAAGCTCGCAACAAAGAAAAAGAGAAGACCTAAGACTACTTTGATTACGCCGGCCCATTTCTCAAACAAAGATAGGTTTTCTTTCAGCTCCCCGTCATTGAGAAGGGGGGTTCCGGGGGCAAACGCCATAACCGCCCATATGGCGCAGACGGCTAGAATGGCCAAACCCGCTTTGCGTAAACCTGCGCTTTGGGCGTCTGTTAAGGGCTTGTCTTCTCCGCCATATTCCTCGGCTTGTCGTTCATCCGGCACCCATTTCCCAAGGCGCGGTTCAATTATTTTATCTGTGACATACCAAATGACAGGCAAATAAATAACCATCAAGACAGCAATGAAGTACCAATTACCCGCAATGTTCATCGTCCATGTCGGATCAATACCAGCGCCGTCAACAGCCGCTTCAGTAATACCAAAGAGAAGGGCGTCTAATTGACCGGGCGAAACATTGGCCGAGAATCCCCCTGATACACCGGCAAAGGCAGCGGCTATACCGGCCATAGGGTGACGACCGACAGAGGCAAATAAAATAGCAGCTAAGGGAATCATCACGACATAGCCAGCATCTGCAGCATGATTGGAGAGCATTGCCACCAATGCAACGACTGGCGTTAGTAAATACTTAGGCGCACCGCGAACCGCTTGGCGAATACCGCTGGCAAATAAGCCCGAGCGTTCCGCCACACCCGCGCCCAACATTACCACCAACACATATCCGAGTGGATGGAAGTGGGTGAAGGTCTTGGGCATTTCGACCCAAAGTCTTTGAATGTTTTCCGCTGATAACAGGCTGGCCGATTTAATGATTTCGGCGGTCCCGTCGGCATTTTTCTTGACGGGGTGTTCTGCTGTCAAACCGAATAAGCTGGTCAAAATGGAAATAACGACCAAAATAAGAATCAAGTAAAAGAAGATGAAAACAGGATCAGGTAAGCGGTTGCCTGTTCTTTCAACCCATCCAAGAAACCCTTTTGACTTTCCCGTATCGCCTGAATTTGCCGCGGTAGATTGACTGCCTGACATAAAAGCCCCCATATTTTTAGCTGACTAAGTGATAGCCTGTAAAATCAGCAAATCAATCCTATTTGTTAGAGCCCGGCGCTCACGCGGTTTTTGATACGGGTTTGTGCGGCGGCGCTAATACGGGTTTCTAGTCCTTTCAAAAGCGTCATTCGGCTATCGCCATAAAAATCTTCGCCCTGAATGTTTTTGGCCGAGTTCACAGACTTTAAAACCCAATAATAAGCGTCCTCAAAATCTTGGCTCACGCCTTCGCCTTTGCTTAATGTAAAGGCATAAAGGAACTGACCTTCCACATCGCCTTTTTCTGCCGATTTTTTAAACCAAGCGGCAGCCTCTTTATGCGAAGGTTGGGTGGAGACGCCTTGATAAACCAAGAGGCCATAATCGGCCATGGCGGCTGCGTGCCCGCCTTCAGCTGCCAGGCGTAACCAGCGCGCGGATTTATTTTCATCTGGCCGTATGTTGAAATTTTCAGCATACATAATACCTGCGGCATAAGCGGCGTCTATATTGCCGGCATTGGCGGCTTGCTCATAGGCTTTAAGGGCGGCCTTCGGGTCACTTTCAAACAGGCTGTCGCCGAGGGCCTTTGCCCCTGCGCCGTCAAAACTTTGGGCGGCTTTGCGGAGCCAGAATTCTGATTCTGCGGCGTTGACCTTTGTCCCTTTTCCAAGGCGGTACATATCCCCCAAGGCGCGCATGGCGTCGGTTCGTCCAGCTTCGGCTGCGCGTAAAAGATAGGATAAAGAGTCCTGCGCGCTAAGCCCTGCTTGTTGTTTCAACCCCATTTCGCCCAGAGCCATAAGGGCGTCAGGGTTACTCTTGAGAGCCGCTTGTTGATACCATTTTTTAGCGCCAGACAAATCGATCAAGCCTGTTTCGCCAGTGCGCAAAATATGGCCCGCCAGCACGGCTGCATCAGAATGCCCGCCGCGTGCCGCAGTTTTAGCAAGGCTCAAAGCTTGGGCAATTTTACCGCTTTGATAGGCTTTGAGTGCGGCTTCGAAATTGGCGCCGCTCTCGACGGATGAAATGACAGGCGCTGCCCAAACAGGGGCGACCGTGAACGGTGCTAAGAGTGCGAATGCGCCGAACACAACGCCGAGAGCGCTTTTATGGCTGCGGCGGGGCCGTCCTTGTGCGCCCACACGCCAGAGCTCACAGCGATAAAGTCCGCGCCCGCATTGATGACCAAAGGCGCGTTTTTCAGATTTATTCCACCGATTGCTACGCTCGGTATTTCTACAGCTTCGTGCCACCATTCCAAAATCTCCAATTCGGCGCGGGTCTTAGGGGTCTTGGTCGGCGTTTCAAAAAACGCGCCAAAGGCCACATAATCAGCGCCGGCTGAGGCCGCCTCAAAAGCGAGGCTTTTTGAATTATGGCAGGTTACGCCAATAATGGCATCCCCGCCTAACAGTTCCCGGGATGAAAAATAGTCCATGTCGTCTTGACCGATATGGGCTCCATCCGCGCCTGTTTCTGCTACAAGGTCGGGGCGATCATTCATTAAGACCGTTACCCCGAATTTATGACAGAGAGGTATAATCACCTTTGACGCCTGAATGAGGTCTGAATCAGAAAGGTCCTTCAGTCGAATTTGTAGACAAGCAATAGGGGCCGCAGAAAGCGCTGCCTCCAGCGCGACCAGAAAACGGCTCATATCCTCAATGGCGGGAGGGGTAAGCAGGTAAATTTGGCAAAGTGGCATTGTATCGGTTTTTGACATAGAGGCCTTTTGGCGCATATTGCCATTCACCGTCCAGCGCTTATGCTAAGTTAATGAGCGAAAAAACGACACATTTAGGGCACTGCCATTGCAAAGAGGTGCAATTCGAATTCCTAGCGCCGCCAAAAGTTGTGGTGACGGACTGTAATTGTTCGCTTTGCCATATGACGGGTTATCAGCATGTTTTTGTGCCTGAGGCGGACTTAACGTTTATTTCAGGGCAAGAGCGTTTAGCGGTTTACACTTTTGGCACGCATATAGCGCAGCATTATTTTTGTCGGACCTGCGGCGTGAAATCCTTATACCGTCCGCGCAGTCACCCTGAGGCTTGGAGTGTAAATTTGCGATGTGTGGTGGGGGACGGCCTACAAGCAAAGGAAGCTCATTATTTTGACGGACAAAATTGGGAAGACAATATTGAGGCGTTGAAAAAGAAAACCTAAACGCCTATCGACCACATCCTATTCTCACGCGTCTCGTGTTTGTGCGGGGCGTATTACAAGGCGGCGCTCAGTTTGCGCCGAATAATTGCATGAGTAATCTTCACGATGAATTTCAGCCGCTGTCCGGTCTTGGCGATATTGCCGACGACTATGATGCCATTTTATGTGATATTTGGGGCGTGGTTCATAATGGTAAAGCCCCTAATTTAGAGGCATGCGAGGCATTGGAACGCTTTCGCGAGGACCGCGGACCGGTCATTATGATTTCCAATTCACCGCAGCCTAGTGTCGCTATTCCCGAGAGTTTTGCCCGCATCGGTGTGCCGGGCGGATTTTGGGACGCCATTGTTACATCAGGGGATGCGACGATTGACGCGCTGGCGCGCCGCGCGCCGGGGCCTGCGTTTAAATTGGGGCCGGAGCGCGATGACCCTCTTTATGAGGGATTAGAGCTGAATTTTTCCGGTCTGGAAGAGGCCGCTTTCATTTCCTGCACAGGCTTGTTTGAAGATGATGAAGAGCCAAGCGATTACGAAGAGATATTGAAGGAAGCTGTTAAACGAGAGCTGGATTTTATTTGCGTGAACCCTGACGTCAAAGTGCGTGTCGGCGATAAAGTCATTTATTGCGGCGGGGCGCTCGCGCAGCTTTACGAAAAACTCGGCGGCCATGTTATTTATGCCGGTAAACCGCATGACCCGATCTATCGTTTGTCGCGCGCTTGGCTCAATGAAGTTTTGAGTCATGTCCCTGATGTTGAGCGCGTTTTGTGTATCGGCGACAATATCTTTACTGACCTATTGGGCGCGCAAGACCAGAGCTATGATTGTCTGTTTATCCAAGACGGACTTTATGGCGACACGACGGAAAAATTTACAACCCTGCTGCGCAAACATAAAATAACCGCTCGCTACATGGCCTCGAAATTATCGTGGTAATTTGCAAAGGCGGATGATATTAACCGCGTCTCTAAACGGCATATCACGAAGGGGTCACAATGACTGATAATGTGAAATATTATCTCGAAGATTTATCGGTTGGGATGAAGGCAACAACCGAGGCCATTATTACCGAAGAGATGATTAATACATTCGCCGAGATTACAGGTGATCATAACCCTATTCACGTTGATGCCGAGTTTGCAAAGACAACGCAATTTGGCCAGCGCATCGCGCATGGTGCATTGTCGGCCTCTTTTATCTCTGCCGTTTTAGGGAATGATTTGCCTGGGCCAGGCGCCTTATTCGTTGAGTTGAATTTGCGGTTCCGTAAGCCGGCTTTTATTGGAGATAAAGTCATTGCTGTTGCCGAAGTGGCCGAGATCAATGAGCGGTCAGGCCGCGTGAAAATGAAATGTTATTGCGAAGTTGAAGGCCAGAAAATCTGCCGAGGCGATGCAGGCGTGTTCGTTCAAAAACGCCCCGCTGAATAAGACAGACGCCGCTCTGTGAAAATTCTAACGGCTTATTCGGGTCTTGCCGATGACGACAAAGGCGCCGTCATTGCGCTAGGCAATTTTGATGGCTTGCACCGCGGACATCAGGCGGTCATTGAACAAGCGCGTAATATAGCGGCTCAAGAAAAAGCCCCTATTGGTATTGGTTTGTTTCGCCCGCACCCCTTTCGCTTTTTTAAACCTGATGCCCCGCCCTTTCGGTTGATGAGCCCCGCGATACGGGCCGAAGTAATGGCAGAATTGGGCGTAAACCGGCTGTACGAAATTCCGTTTACAACCGACCTTCGGGACATGGACGATGAAGCCTTTGTTGAAACCGTCCTGCATCAAGGCCTCGGTATTCGTCATGTCGTCGTCGGTGAAGATTACCATTTCGGGAAAAATCGCTGCGGGGATGTCGACGGGCTTAAACGTCTTTGCGCGGCGCGCGGCATAGGGGTGAGCGCAATGGCGCCCGTGGGCCTGCATGATTTATACGGAAAATATGGCAGCACTGAAATTCGCAAAGCGCTCAAAGCCGGAGATGTGTTTCACGCACAGCACATGTTGTCTCGTCCGTGGATTGTCGACGGCGTTGTACAAAAGGGACAGCAGCGCGGACGCACCATAAACTTCCCGACGGCCAATCTGGATTTTGGTAACTTAGTGCGTCCGAAATTTGGCGTCTATTGCGTCGAAGTCCGTCTGCCCAATGAGACGGCATGGCGGCCCGGCGTTGCGAATACTGGAAAACGCCCAACTGTTGGCGGCGAGGAGGCACGCTTAGAGGTACATCTTTTAGACTTTGACAGTGATTTGTACGGACAAACCATCGCGGTGCGCTTTCGAAGTTTCATTCGCCCGGAGCAAAAATTTGAAAGCTTTGACGCGCTGAAAACTCAAATTGCCAAAGATGCAGAGGGCGCACGTGCTGTCCTTGGCCTGACAAAATGAAGCGGATAATTTCCCTAATTCAACTTTTTCTGTGCCTATTTTTTGCCGTCTTTTTTTTGATGGCAGGGTACCAACATTTCGTCAATGTCGACGCTTTTTCGGCCATCGTCCCGCCGCTTTTGCCGTTTCCAGAGCTGATTGTTTATATAACGGGAGTGATGGAAATCATCTTTGCAATCGGGCTGCTTTTTCCGAAATGGCGGCGCTTGGTTGGCATATTATTGTCTCTTTTTTTGCTGGCGGTCCTGCCGGCCAATATTTTCATGGCTGTCGCAGATATTCCGTTTAACGGGCGTGACTTGACGGCCTTCCAACTTTGGCTTCGGGTCTGCCTGCAATTCCCGCTCATACTTGCTATTTTATGGGCGAGTGGCTTTTGGGCCAAAGCGCCGCCGTCAGCTTAGGGTTTACGGTTTGCTTTACGGTTAGCCCGTGAAGGCTTCCGATTGGCGGATGATTTTGGCCCATTTTTCTTTTTATTATTGGGTTTCCCACGATAGCCCTTTCCTGAATAGGACTGGGCTTTCTTCGCTTTTTCGGAAAGCTCTTTGATGGGGCGTTCGGCGCTCTCGCCTGTGTCTTGAAATCTTGGCTTTGTTTTCGGCTTAGTTCTTGATTGGCCACGCTTGCGGCTTTCAGCTCTGTCTTCTTTGACATCACCCTTATTAAAGTCATCCTTTTTGTATCTATCATTGCGGCCGCGCCCCGCCTTATCATTGTGCGGTTTTTTGTTGCGAACGCGTTCCCGATATTCGGCCCTGTCTTCGGAACGAGATACCGTCTTTTTCGAAGGGTTTTCTGACCGTCCTTTAGACTTTTCCTGCGAGCGTTCTTTTTGCTTATCTGGAGATTGCCTTCGGGAAGATTGCGGGTCTTGAGCGCTATGGCGTGATCCTTGGTGGCTTCCGCTTCCGTCATCTTGTCTCGGCTTATTATCGCGAGAAATTTTGGACTGACTGAAACGCCCTTTTCTCTTGGACTTGCCGCGCCCTTTGCGGGGGTCAGGTTTTGGTTTTTCCGGCGGTGGCAGGGCTTTGCGCGATTGCAGACCTTTGACCTTTTCAGCCATATCAGAGGGCCTATCCATTCGTGGGAGGCGGTCTTTTAATAGCTTCTCAATATCGCGCAGATATTTTTCCTCGCTCTTATCTATAAAAGATATAGCGACGCCGCTGCGCTCCGCGCGGGCTGTCCGCCCGATGCGGTGGACATATTGTTCGGGAACGTTCGGAATTTCAAAATTTATCACGTGGCTGATATCGGGAATATCAATACCGCGCGCCGCAATGTCGGTCGCAATCAGAATATTAACTTTGCCCGAGCGGTAAGCCTCTAGAGCGCGTTGCCTTTGCCCCTGAGATTTGTTGCCATGAATAGCGACGGCTAAAATACCGACTTTCGCGAGTCGTTTCACAACGCGGTCAGCCCCATGTTTTGTGCGGGTGAAGACGAGCGCGCGCTTAACCGCCTCATCCAATAAGGTCACGCTCAAGAGATCTTGTTTCTCGGCTTGGCCAACGAGGTAAACCCGCTGTTCAACTTTTTCGGCTGTAGTGTTAGGCGGCGTGACGGAAATATGAACCGGGTCATTTAGAAATTGCTGAGACAGTTTTTTAATTGCCGGAGCAAGCGTCGCTGAGAAAAATAAGGTTTGTCGTTTTTTGGGCAAAGCCGGGATGATTTTCTTTAGGGCGTGAATAAATCCCATATCCATCATTTGGTCGGCTTCGTCTAAAATCAAGATTTCAATTTCATTCAATCGAATAGCTTTCCGCTCGAGCAAATCAATCAAACGTCCAGGCGTTGCTACGATAACATCATTTCCGTGAACGAGCCGTTTAATTTGCCTATTAATCGGGACGCCGCCAAAGATACAAGACACCGTCAAGTCCACCATGTGCCGGCCATAGTTTCGGACAGAGACGGCAATTTGATCCGCGAGCTCTCGTGTGGGAGCAAGGATAAGGACGCGGGCGCCGCGCTTTGGGGCGTCTTTTTCCTCGGTGAATATGTGATGAAGTGTCGGCAAGGTAAAGGCTGCCGTTTTACCCGTTCCCGTTTGGGCGATCCCCATAATATCTCGCCCTTCCAGAGCTTTGGGAATAGCCTGTCGCTGAATTGGGGTCGGTGCCGTGTGTTCAAGGTCACGCAATGCGCGATCAAGAGGCTCTGCCAAATGCAGAGAAGAAAAAGACGTCATAAAAGTCCGAAAGGAAAACGGCCCGTTAAGGCCTATGGTGTGGCCGCGGCGTAAGACGTAGGGGCGGCGAAGTCAAATTAAGAGATTAGCGGCCCGTTGGAGGGCGGCTCAATTCTCGGGCGCGTTTACTCTGCGTTTGGTTCTGATTGACTTTGAATATAATTCTGGATGCCGATCATTCGGATTTGGTCTTGCTGTGTTTCCAGCCAATCCAAATGCTCTTCTTCGCTGGCGAGGATTTTGGCAAACAAATCACGCGTGACATAATCACGGGCCGATTCGCAATGTTCGACAGCGTCGCGTAAAAGCGGAATGGCAATATGTTCGATTTTCAAATCGCACTCAATTATTTCCTCGACATTCTCGCCGATAAATAATTTCCCGAGATCTTGAAGGTTAGGGAGACCATTTAAAAAGAGAATCCGTTCGATAATCCAATCCGCATGATTCATTTCATCAATGGATTCTTCATATTCTTTTTGTGCGAGTTTAGAGACACCCCAATCTTTCAACATTCTGGAGTGGAGGAAATATTGATTGATCGCTGTGAGCTCGTTTTTGAGAGCTTCATTCAGAAATTCAATTGTTTTTGGGTTATCACGCATAAGATTATGGTCTCCGACTCTGGGTCAAAGACAATCTATCAAATTCGAAACGCCTTTAATAGGTGATTCTATAAAAAATCAGAAAATGCTCTATTCTGCCGCAGCCGGAACGTTTGTAACGATATTCGCGTTTAGCCTGTCCTGAATCGAGTCGGCACATTTTCCGCAATTAAAACGTTCGCCGTAATGCTTGAGAACACAATGAGCCGTTTTCGCGCCATGAGCAGCTGCAAAGTCGACTTTCTCCGTGTTTATTTTACGACAAACGCAATAGATCATACATCCATAAATAGTAATTGAGAATGAGTGTCAATACCTTTGAGAATGATTTGCAGAATTAATCGCTAAAGGGGTTACAGGAAGCGCAGAGCCAAGCTGTCTTCGACATGTCCATTATTGGCGAGATAGGGATCATTGTGCTCTGAAAGAGGCGGTTCTGTCCGGTTTCGAACGAAGCGTGCGGTTAAATAACAAGATAATGCGATAAGAGCCCAAATCGACAGCTTCAATAGAACGGCCACTTTGAAAGATTTATCGAATACGTTGTCCATAATAATCACCAGTGTTTCATATAAAATACACTAATGGGTTGATGTTACAAAAAGGTTCGAAAACATGGTTAATCAAACATGAAGATGGGGCATAAAAAAACCCGCCTAGAGGAGCGGGTTTGATTGTTAAGTGTGAGAGCTGTCTTATGCGGCGGCGGCCTCTCTGGCCAAGTTACGCAATACATAATGGAGGATGCCGCCATTGCGGAAATACTCCAGCTCATTTTCTGTATCAATCCTAACATTGACGGTTATGAACTTTTTAGACCCGTCCGGGAATGTAATGGACACGCCCAGCGTAGAGCGCGGCGTAATGGCATCAATATTCTCAATATCTACCGTCTCGTCACCTGTAAGGCCAAGGCCTTCCCAGCTATCGCCCTCTTGGAATTCCAAAGGCAAAACGCCCATACCAATGAGATTTGATCTATGGATGCGTTCAAAGCTTGCCGCGATGACAGCTTTTACGCCCAGCAAGATTGTCCCTTTGGCGGCCCAGTCACGAGATGACCCATTCCCGTATAAGCCGCCGGCAAAGACAACGAGGTCTTTTCCGTCAGCCTTATATTTTTCAGCCGCATCAAAAATTGACATTACGTCGCCTGTTGGCACATATTTCGTCACGCCGCCCGTTGTGCCGGGCGCCATGAGATTTTTAATACGAATATTGGCGAAAGTTCCGCGCATCATCACTTCGTGATTACCGCGCCGCGATCCGAAAGAGTTAAATTCTTTCCGCTCTACGCCGCGCTCCTTCAAATAACGTCCCGCGGGTCCGTCGCCCTTAATGGCGCCGGCTGGCGAGATATGATCTGTTGTAATGGAGTCGCCCAAGAGTGCCAAAATATTGGCATTCTGAATATCTTCAACCGCATCGGGTGTTGTTGTCATACCGTCAAAATAGGGCGGGTTCCGTACATAAGTTGATTTTGGTTGCCAGTCGTAAGTTTCGCCGCCTGTGACTTTAATTTTCTGCCACTGCTTGTCACCCTTATAGAGGTCGCCATAGCGCTCTGTGAACATTTTGCGTGTGATAATTTTACGCACCACTTCTGCGATTTCCGCGGAGGAAGGCCACAGGTCTTTCAAATAAACGTCATTGCCTTCCTTATCGACACCCAGCGGGTCTTTATCGAAATCATGATGCATGGACCCTGCCAGAGCGTAAGCGACGACGAGCGGCGGAGACGCCAAGAAGTTCGCCTTCAGGTCGGGGCCAATACGGCCTTCAAAGTTACGGTTACCTGAAAGGACTGAACAAGAAACGAGGTCGCCTTCTTCAATCGCTGCCACGAAATTATCCGCCAAAGGACCTGAGTTACCGATGCAGGTTGTACAGCCATAACCGACAACGTCAAAACCAAGCTGGTTTAGCTCTTTCTGGAGTTTGGACTTCTCAAGATACTCACCTACGACTTGTGACCCCGGGGCCAAAGATGTCTTAACCCACGGCTTAACCGTTAAGCCGCGTTCATTGGCTTTCTTGGCGACAAGGCCAGCGGCCATCATCACGTCAGGGTTTGATGTATTGGTACAAGAGGTAATCGCGGCAATGAAGACATCGCCGTGGTCGACGCTATAATCTGTGCCTTTAACAGGGATAGGCGCGCCTTCGTCTGGGGTTTTGCCATATTCATCGCGCAGAATTTTCGCGAATGTTGCAGCCGACCCCTTTAGGTCAAATCGGTCTTGCGGACGTTTTGGCCCGGAAAGCGCAGGCGTCACTGAACTGACATCCAAAGACAATGTGTCCGTATATTCCGCTTTCGTGCCGTCACGCCATAATCCTTGAGCCTTGGCATAGGCTTCAACAAGCTCGATTCGCGCCTCATCTCGGCCAGTAGCGTTGAGATATTTAAGCGTGTCATCATCAATCGGGAAAAATCCGCAAGTTGCGCCATATTCGGGCGCCATATTCGCGATCGTCGCCTGATCTTCTAACGACAAATTATCGAGGCCCGGGCCGAAGAACTCAACGAACTTCCCGACCACACCTTTTTTGCGGAGCATTTCCACAACGCGCAGAACAAGGTCAGTCGCGGTAGAGCCTTCTACCATTTCGCCAGTCAGCTCGAAGCCAATAACTTCGGGAATAAGCATAGAGATAGGCTGGCCGAGCATGGCCGCTTCGGCCTCAATACCGCCTACACCCCAACCCAGAACGGACAGACCGTTAATCATGGTCGTATGTGAGTCTGTTCCAACCAGCGTATCTGGGAAGGCGTAAGTCTTTCCATCTTCTGTTTTCGTCCAGACAGTCTGAGCCAGGTTTTCCAAATTCACTTGGTGACAAATACCTGTTCCGGGCGGTACAACAGCAAAGTTTTCAAAGGCCTTCTGGCCCCATTTCAAGAAATCATACCGTTCGCCGTTACGCTCATACTCGCGGTTGACATTTTTCTTAAACGCATTTTGCGTGCCGAAATAGTCTACCATCACAGAGTGATCGATAACCAAATGGACGGGGTTAAGCGGATTAATCGCATCGGCTTTACCGCCTAATTTGACCATGGCGTCGCGCATAGCGGCCAAATCAACCACGGCCGGAACGCCTGTGAAATCCTGCATTAAAACCCGAGCCGGGCGATAAGCGATTTCATGAGTTGACGTTTTTGGGCCGAGCCAAGAGGCGATGGCTTCAATGTCTTCTTTTTTGACTGTGTTTCCATCTTCGTGACGCAAAAGATTTTCCAAAAGAACCTTCAAAGAGCGCGGTAATTTGGAAATGCCTTTTAAGCCATTCTTCTCGGCTTCTTTTAAATCATAATATGTGTAGGTACCGCCGCGTACATTTAATGTACGTTCGCAGTTAAAGCTGTCCAGTGAAGCCATGAGCTGTCCTTATCTTATCATAGGTCTGCAAATATGCGCGGCTTATAACAGGAAAGTGCCTTTATTCAATTATAAAGCACGCCATAGCGGCCATACAGTCCTTATAAATGCAGGATAACTTTGCCTTAAAGAGACTGCGCGAGTAAGCGCCAAGCATAGTCACACATTTTCCGATCCGCGCGTTTAAACTGTAAATAGCTATTCAGTGCGCTTTGTTCTTTATCGAAGGGCTCCAAAACACCCACATTTCGCGCGGCGCGCAATATATATAAGTGGGTTTCGTTCACGCTCCGGGATTGTTGCCAATCATCTGTTGCCTCTACTGAACGGATAACGGCGACCAACCGATCGGTAAGCCCGTCTTTGAACTCTGTGCCTAAATTTCTTCCGTCATCCATGATAAAATTCTACCATACGATGTGTGAAGGCCCTACCCCAGTTTCGAACAACTTCCTCTTAAAGCTAATATACAATAAATTTTTGACCGGAACTTACAGACCCTTCATTTTGCCGTGTTTCTGAATGAAAGGAATTTGCGTCAAAGTGAAAAGAAGAGTTATCGGCATAAAACCAAACACTTTGAAATTCACCCAGAAATCTTCGCTTTGTGTCCGCCAAATAAACTCGTTCAGCGCCGCGCAGAAAAAGAAAAACAGCCCCCAGCGTATGGCAATCACATTCCATTTATCGCGGGGCATTTCAAACGCGCCGCCCAAGAGAATTTCGACAATGTTTCGATTGAAAATCACGCCGCCAATAACGGCGGTGCCGAATAAAATATTCACAATGGTCGGCTTCATGAAAAAGATGACTTTATTATCAAAGCCAATCGCCAATCCCGCGGTAATGGCGATAATCACAGTTGATAAAATTAACATGGGCGACACGGCTTTATGTTTCACCCAAGAAATAATGAGCGCTAGGACGGCGACAACCGCAAATAAACCTGCGGCATGGAGCATGGCCTCATCAGGATTGCGGCGTTTAAAGATTTGGAACGCAATAAAAAAAACCAATAAAGGGCCGAATTCGAGCCATATGCTGGGTTTGGTTTTACCGTTTTCTAGGCTTTTTGGTGAGTGTTCTGTCATATCATGCCCTCTGCCTTAGGATTGAATTCAAGGCAAGACTTATGGCGCCGCCATACAGGCCAATCCCTTTTCCAAATCAGCATCACATTGATAAACCCGCACCCAATCGACCAGAAACTGATTAGGCAAGGTGGAGTCGGCAATCCCTGTCGCATTGAGCGGTTCAGGATAATTCCCGCCAATCGCCAAGTTCAGAATCAAATAAAACGCGGCGTCAAAGGGCGCGTTGGCATTATTCGGCGCGGCGTCAGTATACCAATCCGAATTGTTCCGCACGGCAAAACGCTCTCCGTTCAAATACCAATGTATTGTGCCTTCGCCCCATTCAACGGCCCACACATGATAGCCATCAGCGGGGTTGGTGTTATCCGCCAATGTCGTTTTGTCAGAGACAAATTGATTATTCGGCCATTCACTGCCGAAATGAAGCGCTCCAGATGAGCGGTTTTCGCCGTCATTTCCTGTGCAGTTATCACAGCGCGCACCCAAATTCACCGCTTCCATTATGTCGATTTCGCCTGACATCGGCCAGAGATTGCCATAGGTCTCGGTCGCGGCCAGCATCCAAAAGGCGGGCCAAGCGCCTTGGCCTTCGGGGAGTTTCGCGCGAAATTCAAACCGTCCATAGGTCCAATCCGCGAGGCCTTTGCTGAGGATTTTACCGGAGGTATAGGGCTGCGTTTTTTGGGTCGCATCATCGGGCCTATTGGGGCCGGTAAAGGTTTCTTCCAAGGCGATAAGGCGTAAGAGGCCGTTCACCACATCCACATTATCAGTGCGGTTTGTATAGCATTGTTTCTCATCATTACCGCCGCCCCAACAGGCTTCTTCCACCGCCCATTTTTCCGTGTCCAAAGATGTTCCCTCAAACTCATCCGACCATTTCAAAACCCAGCCTTGTCCCGTTGGATGATAGTCAGGGCCAGCCGGCGCGGCCGCAGGCGTCTCGGGACGCTGCACGACGGGCGGCGGTGGGGGCGGCGGGGTCACACTCACAGGCGGCGATACAGAGGCTGTGCTTGCGGCGCTCCCGCCGCAACCGCTCAAGGTTAAAGCCGACAGGGTCAGAGCCAAAGTCATCGAAAGAGACAAAGAAAGGGGCGAAGAAAGAGTGCTGGCCTCGATGAGGCGGCGGAACGCGCCTCTGTTGCGCGCTCTTTGTTCGTCAACTGTATGACCAGAATTGAAACTGTCTCTCATATCCCCAAACCTTTTTTAAAGTGTTTGGATGCTTAAATGCCCGAAACTGACAGCGCTGTCAATTTGATCGCCTACCATCCGCGTGACCGCTCATCCGCGTGACCCGGTAGGGTCTGCCCCGAAGGGGAACGCGCGGATGCTGTCGCCGAATTGTACGTTACCCACGCCTTTCGTCCCACTCGCCATCTAGGGCTAAGCCTTTGTTCACATTAACCCACCCTAATGCGGGTTGGGTTGGTGGGCGGCAACCCGCCAATAAAATGGAGGACATGCCCGTGAGGCGGTCTCCTTACCG
>CAZMEN010000006.1:0-16992 GCA_964565335.1 uncultured Algimonas sp.
TCCTCACCGAAGCGTCTGTTCAAGGTAAAGAAGACATGCTCGAAGGCTTGAAAGAAAACGTCATTGTGGGTCGTTTGATCCCGGCGGGTACGGGCGGTAATCTCCGTAAGTATCAGAAGCTGGCGAATGACCGCGACGAGAAATTCCTCGCCGACAAAGCCGCCGCCGCGCCTCAATTGGAAGAATTCCCAAGTGAGATTGAAGGCGACGCTGCCGAGTAAGGCTAAGTTCATAAGACAAGAAAAAGCCGCTTTCAAAATGAGAGCGGCTTTTTTATTGGGTCAAAATTAAAGGCTAGAAAGAGGTTTACTCCTCCAAACTCTTCATCAATCTCACGAGTTGGATGAATTCAGCGCGGTAGCCGTGTTTGTCTTCGCCCTTTGCGCCGCTCGCCAATTCAATCGTGTCTTCATAACTAAAGTCCGACACTTGCGTTTGCCCGCGCAGTTTTTGTCCGACGGCTGCGAGTGCGGCGGCAAAGCGTACATCATCACTGGCGCGTTTCAGGCTACGTTCCTGCTTTTGACTAATGGGGAAAGTTTGCAGGGTGCTTGAGTCCGAGTTGGGTAGCTTGTGCCGAATTTTGACAAAAGCAAATTCATTAGAGCCACTCTTCGTTTTAAAACCCTCTTTCACATAACGTAGGGGATCAAAAACTTTAGCTGGGGAGTCCACAGGCGTGAGTTCATAAATCGCCGTAACGCTATGCCCCGCCCCAATATCGCCGGCGTCGACTTTATCATTATTAAAATCTTCGCGTTTCAGGGAACGAGTTTCATATCCAATAAGACGGTATTCGGAAATCGTCGCAGGATTAAATTCAACCTGAATTTTGACGTCCTTAGCGATGGTGATGAGCGCGCTACCGGCTTCATTGGCAAGAACCTTGTTTGCCTCTGACAATGTATCAATGTAAGCGGTAGTGCCATTTCCGTTCTGCGCAATGGATTGCATCAGCTGGTCATTGTAATTTTCGTTTCCAAAACCGAGAACAGAGAGGAAGACACCCGTTTCGCGTTTCTCCTTGATAAAGGTTTTCATCTCTTCTGGTGAGGAGAAGCCAATATTAAAGTCACCATCTGTTGCCAGAATGATTCTGTTCACGCCGTCGTCTTTGAAATTCTCTTCGGCCTTTTGATAGGCAAGGGCGAGGCCTTCCGCGCCTGCGGTGGACCCGCCCGCTCGCAAGCGGTCAAGGGCTGACTTAATCGCTTTTTTATCGCTGGCGGGGGTAGGCTCTAATACTGTTCCTGCGCGCCCGGCATATGTCACAATAGAAACGGTGTCGTCCTCATCTAGAGTATTCAAGAGGAGCTTAAAGCTATTAATAAGCAAAGGGAGTTTATTCGCTTGGTTCATGGACCCCGACGTATCAATCAAGAAAACGAGATTGCTTTGCGGCCTGTCTTTAGTAGGCGGGACATAGCCTTTAATCCCGATATGCATGAGCTTCGTGTCCGCGTTCCAAGGGGTTGGCGTAACCGTCACATTGGCCTTGAAAGGCTCGTTTGGTGATGTCGGAGCCGCATAATCATAAGGGAAATAATTGATCATTTCCTCAAGCCGGATGGTACCAGCGGGAGGGATTTGTCCTCGGTTCAAAGACGTTCGTAAGAAAGAGTAAGACGACGTATCGACATCGACCGAGAAGGTCGAGACCGGGCTTTCATCCACAGAGGTGACAGGGTTGGACTCGTAGTTTTCAAATTGGTTACGATTAATGGGGGCTTGAGCGGCGACAAAATCTTCCGGCGTCAAAACAACGGTTTCCATAACGGTTTCATATTGCACTGGCGAGGAGACGATTTCTGTATAAGCCTCTTGTACAACAAAAGTTTTGGTAACGGTTTTATAACTTCCATTTTCTGTCTTCACTTGGACGGACACATCTTTTGTGACGGCAGGAACTAACCGTTCAGTGACACTGGCCGGTGTGCTGATGACGCGGCGTGGGACTTGTACAGTCAAGGCGGCGCTCGGAACAGGCGCCGCATAATTGAGGGTCGGGAGGGCCTTGGAGTCTGCCGCTAAATCCGAATGATTACCCCGATTGCGAATCCTAGCACGTGGATCAAGTGCAATTTTTTGGCTCTCAAATTCTGCAACGGGACTGCCCTGGGTTTTTATTTGTGACAATAAGCCGTCGACGGAGGTTATACCCTGTGACGACGGGGCTTGCAGAGCCGGAGGCACTGTCTCCGTTTTTAAAACGCTTGAGGAACCATCCGCCTCGATTTGAACCGTCTCTCTTACAATTTCATAGACAGGCGGTACGGTCACCAGTTCAGTGGTTGCTTCTTGGACGATGATGGGGGCCTGCATGGTTTTAAAACTACCATCGGCTTGTTTAACACGACGTGTTTCCATTTTGGTGACGGAGGGGATAATACGCTCAACCGTTCTTGCCGGAGTTTTAGCCACTCGTCTTTCAAGCGTTACGATATTGGACTTAACGGAGGTTTGACCGTCAGTGTCCAGACTAATAATGGGCGCGCCGTCTTCAGACCGAGGAAAATCCTGAAAAGGATTGGATTGAAATACAACGAAACAAGCGATGAAGGCGGCCATGCAACTCCCCCCCATCATCGCTGTTCTGGGTTTAATATCGAAAATATGGCTGAGTTTTGTCATCGCGGTTTGTCCTAAGGTTAGCGCGCGCTCAACATGAGCGCTCCGACCTGTAGGATGTGGGTCAATCGACAATCCTTGGGATGTTTGTGATAATTTCTCCGCTGATATTGTTTTTTCAACTGCCTTATCGGGCGTAAATTCCGTATCAAACGCGGCCATAGCGGCGGCCATGCCGCCTTTGCGAGATGGGTCGGAGGGTTTCATATTTTTCAATTCACTTGCCATTTTGTCTAAATCGTCGCTCATGCCCATGCCTCCTTTCCTCTGTTGTCGTTTCCCGATGCGAGTGTTTTCAATCGCTTTCGGATTTCGCTCATACGCCAAGCCACCGTACCTTCTGCTACGCCCAGAACATCGGCGGCTTGGGCAAAATTCATATCCTGACCGAGTGTCAAAGCCGCAGTTTCGCGCAAATCATCCGAGAGTGTATCGAGCGCCATTTGTAGCCAAGATAACCTTTTTGCTGTATCAGCGGCATCGCCTTCAGAGAGCGTTCTCATCTCCGCATAGCCTGCCGTATTACGGGCTTGCGAAGACGAGCGCCTGATGGAGTCTTTGGCCGCGTTTACCGCGATGCGGTGTAACCAACTCGTCAATTTGGCATCCCCGCGCCAAGTTCGTAGTTTTTTGGGTAAGGCCGCCCATATTTCCTGAGTAATGTCCTCAGCATCGCTTTGGTGACATAAGACACTGTAAACACCCGGAAAACGCGATCATAATGACGGTCAAGCAGTTCCCGAAAGGCCGCCGCATTGCCTGCAGCAGCTTGTGAGGCAAGCGCTTCATCACTAGTTTTCATTGTCATACTATCCGTAAGACGTATCTCAATTGGCTATCCTTGGAAATAATTTAAATTTTTTTGATTTTATATGAGGGGGCGTTATTCGGATTGCTTGCATTCTCATTCCCCATCGACTGTACTAGCCGGAATAATATGTTGATTTCCTCATCAGCCTTACGCATCAGAGCGAAAATATTGCGCCCAGGCCAATGTGGACCTTCGCGGCTAATCAGAGAGTAATTATTATGAAAGACGCAACACTCGGAATTCACGCGGGTTACGAGACAGACTCAACAACAAAATCTGTGGCTGTGCCGATTTATCAAACGGTCGCTTATGAATTTGACAGCGCGCAACATGGTGCAGACTTGTTTAATCTTGCTGTCCCCGGGAACATTTATACCCGTATAATGAACCCTACCAATGATGTCCTTGAAAAACGCGTTGCGGAAATGGAAGGGGGCATTGCAGGCTTGGCTCTAAGCGCCGGGAGTTCGGCCATTCAATATGCCATTTTGACAATTGCTGATATGGGCAGCAATATAGTAACGACGCCAATGCTTTACGGCGGGACTTATACGCTTTTCCGCCATATGTTCCCAAGCCTAGGCATTGATTGCCGTTTTGCTGAAAATGACAGCGCAGAAGCGATTGAAGCTCTCATTGATGAGAATACGCGTGCCGTATATTGCGAGAGTATTGGCAACCCTGCCGGTAATATCGTCGATATCGAAGCCCTAGCAAAAGTTGCACATAAGCACGGCGTGCCGCTTATCGTTGATAATACGGTGGCAACGCCTTGTTTGATTAAGCCGATTGAATATGGCGCCGATATCATCGTGCATTCTTTGACCAAATATATTGGCGGTCACGGCAATTCGCTGGGTGGTATGATTGTCGATAGCGGTAAATTTGATTGGGTGGCCAATAAAGATCGCTTTAAAATGCTGAATGAGCCAGAACCCGCTTATCATGGCGTGGTTTATACTGAGGCGATGGGACCGGCTGCTTTTATTGGACGCGCGCGCACTGTTCCTCTCCGAAATACCGGAGCCGTATTGTCACCCATGAATGCGTTCTTAATCTTGCAGGGCTTGGAAACATTGAGCCTGCGGATGGAGCGTCATACAGAAAACGCTCTTGCTGTCGCCAAGTATTTAGAAAACCATAAGGCCGTCGAATGGGTTAGCTATGGTGGGCTTGAAAACTCTGAATATCATGAACTCGCTCAGAAATATACGGATGGAAGGCCATCAGCGCTATTGTCCTTTGGCATTGAAGGCGGGTTTGAAGCCGGCGAAAAATTCTATGACAGTTTGAAGCTGTTCAAACGTTTGGTGAATATCGGTGATGCCAAGTCGCTAGCGGCGCATCCGGCCTCAACGACCCACCGTCAACTGACTGAAGAGGAATTAAAAGGCGCAGGGGTAACCCCCGAAATGATCCGTCTGTGTGTTGGCATCGAACACATCGACGACATCATAGCCGATTTGGAACAGGCTCTCTCGGCGTCTACTTAAATCAGTTTACACATTCGAGACTCGCATCAAAGCGAGTTTCGCCCTATCTGTAATAAATGCAGTTCGGCGAAGCATTTTTGGATGAGATAAAGGCGCGGGTTCGCCCGTCTGATGTTGTCGGCCGGCATGTTAAATTGAAGCGTCAGGGCCGAGAGTTTGCAGGCTTGTCTCCTTTCACCAGTGAGAAAACACCCAGCTTTTTTGTCAATGACGAAAAGGGGTTTTATCACTGTTTTTCTTCTGGCAAGCACGGTGATGCCATTTCCTTTTTAATGGAAGTGGAGGGGCTCAGTTTTCCAGAGGCAGTCGAAAAATTGGCCGATATGGCGGGTATGGAAATGCCCAAAGCGGACCCACAAGCAGAGGCGCGTGCCGCGCGCAATAAAGAAACCATATCTTGGATGGTGCGCGCGCAGGAATTCTTTGAAAAATGCCTCTATCGCCAAGTGGGCGAAACTGCGCGAGAATATTTGACGGGGCGTGGCCTTTCCAAAACTGCCGCGCAATATTTCGGTATGGGCTTTGCGCCCAACGATTTCTCGGCCTTAAAATCTGAGCTTATCCAACAGGGGGCGACAGAGAAACAGCTTGTTGAAGCCGGATTGATAATAGAATCAGATGATAAGTCTCGCGATAGTTGGGATCGTTTTCGGGATCGTATCATGTTTCCCATTCATGACAGTCGAGGGCGTTTGGTCGCTTTTGGCGGGCGCGCTATGGATAAGGAGGCGAAAGCAAAATATTTGAACTCGCCTGAAACGCCCGTTTTTTCAAAATCTAAACTCCTTTATAATTACCATCGAGCGCGAAAAGCTCTGTCCAACCCGAAAAATAGTGGGCGCGGTTTGATTGTCGCTGAAGGCTATATGGATGTGATTGCTTTGGCGCGTGCGGGGTTCGAACATGCCGTTGCCCCAATGGGCACTGCGTTAACCGAAGAGCAGTTAGAATTGCTTTGGCGGGCCGGGCCAGAACCTATTCTATGTTTTGATGGAGACAAAGCGGGGCTCCGGGCAGCCTACCGATCCATTGAACGAGCCTTGCCTCTTTTAAAGCCGGGGCAGTCTTTAAGATTTGCTCTATTACCTGACGGTCAAGACCCCGATGATTTGATCCGACAAGAGGGTCCGCCCGCAATCCAGAGGGTCTTGGATAGTGCCTTGCCATTGATTGATATGCTTTGGAGACGCGAGCAGGAGAAAGAGCCGCTCGACACACCTGAACAAAAAGCGGGTTTAAAGTCTCGCCTCTATGCTGCGCTCAATGAAATTGAACAAGCGGATGTTAAGGCGCTTTACAAAACAGAGTTGCTCGCGCGTTTCGACGAGGCCTATGGCTGGCGCGCTAGTCGCCGCTCTTCAGCGCCGCAAGAGACCAAAGCAGATAAGTCCGCTATGAAACGCGATGCCGCTGTGCTAGCGAAGAATCGCCGGCGTGAGAGAGCCCTAATTGGCGGGATTTTGCTGTTTCCTGAGCTTTTATTACAGGTGGATGAAGTGCTTTTCGAGCTTCCGCTCTCTGATCCGGAATGTATTCGCCTGCAGCGCAGCTTTTTGTCCTATTGGCGGGTTACAAAAGCGGTTGAAATCAATGCGCTAAACACCCATATATCAAATGAGGGACTGGAGGGATCGCGTAAAAGCCTCCTTCGGGACCGCATGTTAATAACAGCAGCCATGGGCGGATCGACTTCGGATTTGGATACACGCACAGCACTCTGGCAAGAAGAGGCTAACGCTCTGATCGAGCAACACCAAACCAGCGACGAAACACATGGAACACGCTTACGAATGGCTGACACTATTCGTGAGAACAACTCGGAGGCGCTTCGGCGCTTAATGCGAGCGGCCAAGTCAGACACGGACTAGGACGCGAGTGAAGATATTTGCCGGACGTTAGGCGCTTAACGTGCGGCTGAATTTGTTTTAAGGCACGAGCCATCACCCCTCGTATCTTAATATTGGAAAGGTGCCTTTATGGCCGGCACAGCCACCCCGACGAAAAAAAGTAAGAAACCTACGAAAGCCGCTTCGGAAGAAGAGGTCAAAACAGACGTGGAAGCACCAGCACCAGTCAAACCCGGCAAACGCCTCGATATGGACCATATCGATGTGAAGCGGATGATTGCCAAGGCAAAGACCAATTCAGGCCTCTTGCCGATTGATGAGTTACGTAAACATATCGATATGGACGGCATATCCGCCGACGAAATTGAAGTTGTGTTGGCGGCACTCTCCGAGCTTGGTATTTCTGTTTATGATGACAAAGAAGAACCGACCATCGGGTCTAAAACCTTGGCACGGGCCGAAACAACTACGGTCAAAGGCGGCAACTCCAAGGAAGAGCTCGATAGAACAGATGACCCTGTGCGTATGTATTTACGCGAAATGGGCGTGGTTGAACTTCTGTCCCGCGAAGGCGAAATTGCCATCGCGAAACGCATAGAAGCGGGCCGCGATACAATGATTAAAGGCCTGTGCGAAAGCGCATTGACCTTTGAAGCGATTATGATCTGGCGTGAGGAATTGGCTGAAGGCGAAATCCTTTTGCGCGATATTATTGATCTGGACGGCACTTATAATCAATCTATCGGCAATATTCAGGAAGACCGCTCTCAAGCCGCTGTGCGCCGTGAGAAAATCGAAAAGGGCGAAATAGAAGCGACAGAAGACGATGATCTCTCGCAACCCGTTCATCCGCCGCGTGTCAAAACTGTTGAGCGCAATTATAAGCCCGGTGAAAAACAAATCGACGATGACGAAGAAGATGAGGATGATAAAACAAACCTCTCGATGGCGTCTATGGAAGCCGCACTGCGTGATGATATCATGGAGAAGCTGGACCGGATTTCTGCCAATTTTGGTCGTTTCCAAAAACTACAAGCCATGCTCATCAAGGCTCGCCTGACGGGTAAGAAGATGCGTAAGCCGCAGGCCGAAGAATATGACGCTCTGCAAGAAGAAATTATTGAAGAGATTAAATCGCTTCAACTAAACAATGCCCGTATTGAGGCTTTGATTGATCAGCTATATGCAATTAATCGCCGCTTTATCAGTCTTGAAGGTCGCTTGATGCGTCTGGCCGATGGTAATGGCGTGCCGCGTCAAGAATTCCTCCAAGCCTATTTAGGTTCAGAACTCAACCCGGCTTGGGTCGATGAATTGGAAGGCAAATCAGAGGCGTGGGATCGTTTCCTCAAACGCGAAAAGACGTCGATTGAGAAGTTGCGTGCCGAAATCGGTGGTTTAGCCCAGGAAACTGGTGTGCCAGTTGATGAGTTCCGCCGCATTGTTCAGACCGTGCAAAAAGGCGAGCGTGAAGCACGTCAGGCTAAGAAAGAAATGGTTGAGGCCAATCTACGTCTCGTTATTTCGATTGCCAAAAAATATACCAATCGTGGCCTGCAATTCCTCGACCTTATACAGGAAGGTAATATCGGCCTCATGAAAGCGGTTGATAAGTTTGAATATCGCCGCGGTTACAAGTTCTCGACCTATGCGACATGGTGGATTCGTCAGGCAATCACGCGGTCAATCGCAGACCAGGCCCGAACCATCCGTATTCCGGTACATATGATTGAGACGATCAACAAAATTGTTCGAACGTCTCGCCAGATTTTGCATGAAATTGGCCGCGAGCCGACACCCGAGGAATTAGCTGCCAAACTCTCTATGCCACTCGAAAAAGTGCGTAAGGTCATGAAAATTGCCAAAGAGCCGATTTCTCTGGAAACACCGATCGGTGACGAGGAAGACAGTCAGTTGGGTGACTTTATCGAAGACAGCAATGCTATCTTGCCGATCGAGGCCGCTATTCAATCAAACCTACGGGAAACGACAACGCGCGTTCTGGCGTCTCTTACACCGCGCGAAGAACGTGTCCTGCGGATGCGTTTTGGCATCGGCATGAACACCGACCACACTTTGGAAGAAGTTGGTCAGCAGTTCTCGGTCACACGCGAGCGTATTCGCCAGATTGAAGCGAAAGCTCTGCGGAAGCTGAAACATCCAAGCCGAAGCCGGAAACTCCGAAGTTTCTTGGATCAGTAATTTTCTAAAAAAGCCGCTTCGAAGCGGCTTTTTTTATAGAAATTTCCTTTGTCAGGTCATGTCTTCGAGAGTTAGTCTTTTCTGTTGCGTCGTGAGTCTTGCTCCTTAGACTAACTCTATAGGGAGCGTTATGGAATCCATCTTAATATTATTGGTTCTTGCCATTTTTGGTCTGCCTATTGTGCTGTCCATTGTGGCTATGAGCAATGTGGGTAGATTGACGAAAGAGGTCGAAAATTTGCGGCTTCAAGTGCAATTTTTGACACGCCAAGAGGGGGCGCAAAGTAAAACCCAAAGCAGTGAAGCGGCAAACCCAACCCAAGTGCCGGGAGAGAAGAGAGTTCCTCGCGCGCCTGTGTCGGAAAAACCGCTCTCCTCTGAACCTACGAAAAACGCTATGCCCGCAATATCGACAGGGCAGAATTGGTCTGAGAAAGCTACGGCTCTAAAATCAAGCGCTCCTCAAAGACGGAAACCGAAACGCGAAGATCGTCCGAAAAAGCCCAAAAAGACATTTGAAGAACTCGTCGGGGCTCAAGGCTCTGTCTGGGTAGGCGGCTTGGTTCTATTGATTGGGGCGATATTCCTTTTGCGGTATTCGATTGAGGCAGGTGTATTTACTCCGGCTATGCGAATCTCCATGGCGGGATTGCTGGGCGTTATATTGCTAGGGGCTGGGGAGTGGCTCCATCGGGTGGATTTAAAAAAATCACTGACGGGACGCGGCGCTGCGATAGCAAAGTCTATTGAAGAGAAAGCCTATATCCCGACCTTGTTGACAGCGATTGGAATCTTTACCCTCTATGGTACTCTTTACGCAGCGTTCGCACTCTATGGCTTTATTGGCCCGTTTGCTGCTTTTACGGGATTGGGGCTTATTTCCTTATTCTCATTAGCTTTGTCTTATCGTCACGGCGCCGTTCTAGCGGCGATTGGCCTTGCAGGGTCATTGATTACGCCTTTGCTGATTCAGACTGATACTCCGAATATTTATATGCTCTATGGCTATTTGATTATTGTCGCCGCTACTGCGCTTTGGGTTGCCAGAGCGCGCGGGTGGGCGTGGCTCAATGTTGCGACATTATTTGGCCTTCTGTTTTGGTCATTCATGAGTTTTAATGCGGTCAAAGACTTGTCTACCATGCCTGTCTGGTATGGGTTTCTCGGTTTAGGATTCATTGTAAATCTGCTTATAGCAGAGTCCGCGAAGAAAACTGATTTTTCAAAATCCGACATTAAGGCATTAGAGCATAATCCTTCTTTATCATATCTTTGGGTGGGATTAGCCGCTTTATTGTGTTTGCTTGCGCTCTTTGATTCAACCGTATTCAGGCCCTATTTAATTGCGAGTTTAGCCGCCGTGGCTGCTGTGATGGGCAGTGCTTGGGTGTTTGGAAAGCAGCCTTGGCATACTGTGATAGGGGCGCTCTTTGGCTTTTGCGTTCTCATGACTATGCAGCAAAACGATTTCGCTCCTACGGTATTGATAGCTGTGGGGGCGCTCATCAGCGCGGCGTTTATCGGTTTTGTTATTCTACAAGGAAAGCTCTTAGACGATAATAGCAGGCTATCAAAATCGCTTATATGGGCTGCCATGTCCGCCGCCTATCCTATCGCCACAGTCCTGTGGGTTTATGACCAATTCCGCTTAACTGATAGCCTTTACCCGGCAGGGGCGATGGCCGGCACTTTTCTAATTTTGGCCGGATTGGCATATTATCTTTATCAACGTACACAGCCGACGAAACAGAGCGCCTCTCCATATGCCATCGGTTCTGCGACCGCTTATGTTGCGGCGAGCCTTATGGGTTTAAACGGTTTAGCCGAGACAGTAGCTTTGATGGGCGGTATTGCTTTGGCGTTGGTGGCCGCTTGGATATTCAAAGGAACGATACTTCGTTTCTTTATTCCGGTGTTAGCCCTCTTGAGCCTCGGGCATAGTTTATGCCTGCGCATTGCCTATGGCGATGTACGCGAGACGTTAATTTTGAACGAGTTGATTGTTTATTTTGCCGTTCCTGCTGTCTTGTGTGCTGTAGCCGCAAAACTATTATCGATGCAAAAAAGTGATTTGGCGTCCGAAGGATGTAAGGCGCTTAGCCTCACATTTGGGGTACTCTTCGTCATTTTCCAAATTCGCCATATCATGAATGGCGGCGATGTTTTGGCCTATCGACTCAGTTTTGACGAATTATCTCTGCAAGTCTTAACAGGCCTTAGTTTCACATTAGGAGCTACGCGCTTGGCCCCGCATAAATGGAATGCAAAAGGGGATTTGCACACGCGGATAATACCGACATTGGCGATGGCAATTTCATCTGTTTCATTGGTGCTGTTTGTTCTGGGCGTCTGCTTGTTTCTGTCGCCTCTGTTTAATGACAATGAATTCGTCAAAGGCAATTGGGTCCTTAACTCTCTCGTCTTGGGATATTTGATTCCGGCTCTTTTCCTTGGCTTTATCGCAAACGCATTGAAAGGCCGCCGCCCCGAAACCTATATTCGTCTCTTGGGCGGGTTGGCCTTGGTGTCGTTAATTCTCTATGCGACAACCCTCATTAGATTTGGGTTTTCTGGTCCGATGATTTCAATCTTTGAACAGCCACCTGAAGGTTTGGAGCTTTATGCTATTTCAGCAATATGGCTTCTTCTTGGGGTTGGTTTCCTTGTTGCCGGATTGAAGTTTAACCGCAAAGACTTGCGCTTGGCCTCTGCCGCCCTCATTACGTTGACAGTTTTAAAAGCCTTCCTCGTAGATATGGCAGAACTCGAAGGCGTACTCCGCGCGGTTTCTTTTGTGGTCTTGGGTTTGATATTAATTGTTATCGGGCGTAGTTATCAGAAAATTTTATTCACTCAGTCAGAAGACGGTCCGATGACCGAAGCCGATGACATAGGGGAAAGACAATCAAATGCGTAATTTACTTATTGGTTCTGCTGCGTTTTCAGTTTTGGCGTTGGTATCTTGTCAAGACGGTGGAAATAAGGCCGAAGAGGCGGCCGTCGACGTGGCTAGTATACATGCCGCCACGTTAACTCTGGACACACATATCGATATTCCGCTGACCTATATGATTGATATTGATCCAAGCGGCCCGACAGATTTGCAAGTAGATTTGCCAAAGTTACAGGCAGGGGATTTGGATAGCGGTTTTTGGATTGTTTATATCCCGCAAGGCGATTTGACCGAGACAGGATATACAGAGGCTTTGAAAATCGCCGAAACGCGTATGAGCGCTATTGAGAGGCTCACTCAGAAATATACTGATAATTTTGAACTGGCGAGAACGGCATCAGATGTCCGGCGTATTGTGGCGGCAGAGAAGCATGCGGTTTTGGTTGGTATGGAAAATGCCTACCCTTTGGGAGAAAGTATTGAATCGGTTCCGATGTGGGCCGAGCGCGGCGTGCGTTATATGGGGTTGACCCATTTCGGGCATAACCAATTTGGTGATAGTTCTAACCCGAATTTTGTGAGGGATACGGGGCCGAAATGGAACGGTCTTTCGCCTTTAGGGCGAGACCTTGTAAAAGCCTTGAATGATCACGGGATAATGGTGGATGTTTCTCACACTGGAAAAGAGACAATGATGCAGGCTGCCGATTTATCCCGTACCCCTATTATCGCCTCGCATAGCGGCGTTAAGGCGGTCGCCGACAGTGCCCGAAATTTGGATGATGAACAGCTTCGGAAGATTCGTGATGTCAACGGCGTGGCTCAAATGGTGGCGCTCGGGGCTTATGTCAAACTGCCTACTCCGCAGCAGCAAGCAGCACGCGAGGCGCTAGACGCTGAGTTCGGAGATCGGAGTGGATGGGATCAGGCTAAGCGTGACCTTTACGGAGAACGCCGTGCGGAGATTACGGCGATGGCCCGAGAAGCAAGTGTGTTCGATTTTGTGGATCATATTGATCATGCCGTAAAAGTGGCAGGAATCGACCATGTGGGCATTGCCTCAGATTTTGATGGGGGCGGCGGTATCGTAAGTTGGCAGGACGCATCAGAAACTGAGAATGTCACAGCAGAACTCATCAAGCGCGGTTACTCACCGGAAGATATCGCCAAAATTTGGGGTGGTAACCTGCTTCGAGTGATGGAGGCTGTCGAAGCCGCCGCGAAATAAGCTAATCTTTTTCATGATATGATGTGTCTATCGTAAGTCATTTTTCACAAATTTCCCTTACAAAACTATCTAAGGATGTATGAAGTGTAAGGGGTTATCATGAATAAACTGGTTCAAAGTGACGTGTCTAGCAATAGATTTAATGTGGCAAAGCCTACTATTGGAGCCATTCTCGCCATGGTCTTGGTAGCCTTACTCACGACGCAATTCGTGCAAGCTAAGACGGACGATAGTCCAGACGGAGAAGCATCTGCAGATCCGAAAATGTGCTCAACAGCGTCGTTAACCTCTAAGCCGACACCCCGCCAACTACGCTGTCTTATGGAGGTTCAGGCGGAATATGGTACATCTGATTGTCAGGTCTCTAATGGGTTTGATGTCCACTTAAAATCAGACGTCTCTCAATGTGAAGCCAAGATGAGCGCGTGCCTAAACAACGATGATTTAAATAATAACCATCCCCTGAAGTTAGAGGCCAAAGCGCCTAATAAGCCGAAAGCGCTTTTCATCATCAAACGTGAACCCGCCAAACTCTTGGAATTAGGGCGTGCCCAAAACCCTTCCGAAACAGAATCTTATTTCGTTCAATGCAATAATGCTGAGAAAAAGGTAAAACACTAACTAAGCTTCTTTGCTAGGCTTTGTCTTCCGTCTGCGCCAGAAGCGGCGTAGTAGCCATAGCCCCGGAAGAATAACGAAAATCAACCAAGGTAAAATAGCTGCGAAGAAATCAATCACATTGGACAGCCCGTATGTGATGTTGCCCAAGAAACTTTTGAGACTATGTCCTAGCGGCGCAAAGGCACTCTGGCTAACGGCATTACGGCGGCTTTGGTATTGGATATCGACGCGCGACATAGATACGCGTTGACGTAAAACAGCGAGTGTTGTGGTTGCGCTCTCAATTTCACCTTGCACGCGGGCGAGTTCGCGTTCCAACGCCAAGAGGTCGGGTAGTTTAGCATCCCGCGTAGCGAGCAGGCTTTGAAGCCTATCTCTTAAAGTCGTCTGTGCTTTTAAGCGAGCATCGGTGTCTAAAATAGACCGCGTCAAATCTTCGGCAGAAACAGAGTTTGCTGTCATTTTCCCATCGGCATCAGTGACAGAAGATTGGATGTCTGTCAGAAAGTTTTCTAGCCATTTAGGTTCAGCCCGTAGTGAGAGTCGCGCCGTAACATTGTCAGCATTATTGTCATTCGTGGAAGAGGAGAGAAGTTGGCAATTATTTGTTCCAGCTTCTAAGCATAAATCAGCATGGGATTTAGAAGTCGCCGCGACAGAGTTTGCGGGCAGCTCAAATCCGAAATTATAGCGGTAAGCCAGAAAAGATTGTGACGCCGGATTATCTGTTTCCATTTGAGGCGCACTACTGCGAGTTCGGCTCTCTGCCCTTTCTGCCATAGTTGCCATAGGGGCCAGATCCTGCTTGCTGAAACTGTCCCCACCCGATGAGAGGTCCATTGGGCTTTCACAGGCGGCCAAGGTGAGGGCGCAAATCCCAATAATGTAATGACGCATAATATTTCCCCGCTTGTGCCGCAAACTGTCCGAAAAGATAGTATGGTTTTTAAAACGGTATGGCTATGGCGAAATTATGGCGCTTATGGTGAATGCGGCCTTAAAATCCGCGTAAGCAATTTTTTATCTCTAGGCTTTAATCTACTGATTAGGACGTGACGATTGTCTCGAAAGAACATAGGGGAATATTTTGGATACAGACGGTAAATTATCTAAACCAACGCCAGGACTAAAGTTAGGCATGATGTTAGCAGCCTCAGTATTGGCGGGGGTTCTGACTGTTGTAGTATTTTCAAAACTGCATTCCGCAAATGCCGAGGCGGCTGTTGTCGCGGCTTTGGCCGACGGAGATAAATCTATACTACCTGATAATTGTTCCTCAACGGTATTAACGGCGGGGCCGACATCTGGTCAGCTATCATGCCTAAGTGATGTACAGCAAGAATTTGGCACTTTGGATTGTTCCGCTCCTCAGGGGTTTGAAGTAAGGTTAAAGGCTGATGTTGTAAGATGTGAGACCAAGGTGAAGGCTTGTTTGACCGACAATGCCGGAGCTCAATTAAAAGCCGCCTCAACCCCTACGTCTAATCGAAAAATAACCCGTATAGTAAAGCGTGAGCCCGCAAAAATGGTTCAGCTTGGTCGAGCGCAACCTGCCGCAGAAACTCGGTCATATCTTATACAATGTGATACAGAGCCTCAAATCCACCAATAACCCTAGAGTGAAACCCTCAATCCTTTTTTGAAGCATTGAGGGTTTCATTTTGTAAACCTCTCTGATTTTACTTATTTAGTAAAATGGGCTCGCCGTAACCGAGGTCCTTCAATCGTGCCGCTTGCGAGGCGGCGTCACCGACGACGACAATGCGCATAGCGTCAGGGCGAATGTAGCTTTGCATGAGCGAGCGTGCATCGTTCAACTCCATTGCTTTCACTCGCGCCATGCCTGCTGCTTGGTTGTCATCCGGCAAATTGTTGCGCGATAAGGTCTGCACCAGACGTAATTTATCGCCCAAGGTTTCGTTCTTCAGCGCTTGTCCGCGTAAAAGCGCATCTTTGGTTTCCGCTAATTCGTCGGCGCTCATTTCCATGCTGTGCGCTTTCAAAATTTGGTCAATTAATTCCAGACTTTCTTTGGTGGCATTGGTTCTCACGGATGTGCTGACGCCGAATTGTCCTTGCGCTTCATTGCCTGAGGCGAAAGACCGGATACCGTAAGTATAGCCCTTATCGACACGCAAAGTTGTATTCAGCTTAGAGGTGTATATTCCGCCAAGTGGGAAATTTAGTGCCTGTAATTTGGAGAATTTTTCATCCGTGATAGGCAAGGCCGGACGCGACATACGAATGACTGACTGCTTGGATTCAGGCACATCGAAGAAATAAATTTGCGTATTATCGACATTGTTCAGTTTCGGTAGAGCCTTAGCTGGAAGGGATGTTTCGACAGGGTCTGCTAGTGAACCAAACAAGTCTGTCACCTTGTCCTCTTCAAAATCACCGACGATATTGAGCGTGGCGGTGGAGAGATCAAAATGCTTAGCGTAGAAGTTTTTAACGTCACCTAATGTTATGGCTCTAACCTGAGCTTCACTACCTGAGCCAGCAATGGAGAGCGGGGTAGGTTCTGCGTAAGACAATTTGCGGGCTTCGCGCGAAGCAATGAAGTTCGGGTTCGCCAGTTGCGATACCGCATTTTGTGCGTAGCTTTCTTGTAGCGTTTCAAATTCCTGCGCATCAAATTTTGGTGCGTTAATCATGGCCTGTAATAGTTCGATAGTCTTGGGCAGGTTCCTTGCTAGGGTCTTGCCGCGAATGGTCGTAAACTGGTCACCCGTTGAAACAGACAAAGAAGACCCGATAGCCCCAAGCGCCTCTTCAAATGCGGCGGTATCGTATTCGCCAGCCCCTTTTGTCAGCATATCGCCTGTAATGGCGGCGACGCCGGGAGTTTCCAAACTCGCGCGGTTTTTACCGGCGTCAAAATCAAGCGAGAACTCGATCAATGGCACTTCTTCCGATTGGATGCCAACTAACGTTAAGCCGTTATCACCTTTGGCTCGCCAAATTTGGGGGGACGGTAAGGTATAACTGTCACCGAAGGGCGGCTCTTGCGTGCGATCAAAGGAAGACGGTGAGGGCTCAAAGACTCGTGCATCCGGGTCGTAAGGCACATCTTTCTCTGCGCCTTGAACGACAACCTCTTCAACGACCTCGGCCGTTGCCGCGCCTTCAAGACCCAATTCTAAAGCGCCCTTGGGCACAAAACTGGTGGCGATATAGTTTTGGTTTTTAATATAGCGGTTATAAACATCCATGACGTCAGCAGGGGTAACGGCGCGTAGGCGTTCAATATCCGTTGTGAAAAAGCC
>CAZMEN010000006.1:17002-82236 GCA_964565335.1 uncultured Algimonas sp.
CCTGGGTCATTTTTGAATACATTATACTCGCCGAGGGCGATGGCTTTTCCGAGTGCGCTTTGCACCTCGTCATATACACTCACTTCGGCCTCGGTTTTGATACGCTCCAACGCATCCTCGGGAATACCATTTGTTTCAAATCGTTCAAAGCTCTTCCAAATGGCTGGCATTAGATTATCAGTATCCTCGCCCGCTTTTGGCGAGACGAAGAAGTAGACTTCGCCCGCTAATTCTTTGGTGTAATTGAAAGCATCGACGCGCGTGGTAAGTTTATCTTCATCGACCAAAACTTCATTCATCGGGGCGCGTTTGCCGTCAGTCAGATAGCTAACAAGAATATTCAGCGCATAAGAATCCGGATGATATTCCGGCACAGCGGGCCATGCCAAGGTGAGTTGAGGGACTGTGGCGAAATTATCTTCGTGAACAAATGTTTTTGTTTCATTTAATTCAACGGGCTGGGCTTTGGTCTTTGGCGTGGGGCTCCCGGCAGGAATCTCGCCGAAATATTTCTCGACCAACGCTTTGGCTTCCGTGACATCGAAATCGCCTGCAATCGTTACCGTGACATTGTCAGGTTTGTACCACTGACCGAAAAACTCTTTCGTATCTTCCAGAGTCGCATTATCCAGATCTTCCAGCGATCCGATAACCTGATGATTATAAGGGTGTCCAGCAGGGTAGATAGCCTTGCCGATAACATAAAGGTTATGGCCATAAGGTTGGTTATCAACGCGCTGTCGTTTTTCATTTTTCACGACCTGCTTTTCACGGTCAATAACGTTCTGATTAACGGTATTGATGAACCACCCCAGTTTATCGGCTTCGGCCCAAATTATTTTCTCCAAACCGTCTTTTGGTACGGCTTGGAAATATTGGGTCATGTCCGTGGTGGTAAAGCCGTTCGTTCCTTCGCCGCCAATCCGCGTATTCATTTCATCCAAACCGCCATAACCGAGGTTTTCGGAATCTAAGAATAATAAATGCTCGAACAAATGAGCGAAGCCTGTCTTTCCTAATTTCTCTCGCCCTGATCCGACGTGAACGGCCAGATTGATTGCCACAACAGGGTCGGACCTATCCACATGGAAGGTGACATCCAAGCCATTATCCAAAGTGATTTTTTCAAATTCCAGAACAGGCAAGGATGAGGCGTCGCTCTTATCCATTTGGGTCGATGCTGTGTCACAAGCGATGAGAGCGAGGGGGGCAAAGAAAAGGGCCGCGTGTTTGAAGGAGAGTGTCATAAGAAAGTCCCAAGTGTAATTTTGGAACTCCTTAGAATATTTCTTACCGTTTGTCGATAAAGATTGAGGCTCTCTAGCGGATTATTAAGACTCTCGACCAGACATATAGGCCGTTGAGGTGTTGGCCCCCGTAGATTTACTTTCCAACCATAGCAAGCGCGCGACCATGGCCAGAACGCCGACACAGCCTGTGAAGCAAATGGCCATCAGCCATAACGGCAAGCGCATAGATTGTGCTTTGGCACGCGGCAAAATAAACACCCAAGAAATACCGATGGCTAAAAGAAGATCGAACCAGACCTGATTACCCCAAGCATTTTGAATATGGTTTTGCCAAAACCCTAAAGGGCCTTCTGTAATAACGGCGAAGAGCGAAAAGGCGAGAAAGGCTGCGAACAAGGTTGCGGGGAGTTGCCAATTACGTCTTCCTGTTTCTCCGCTTATCATCGCACTGATTGTGATAACCAAAAAAAGCGCCGCCGAAAGTACGGGCAGTATTTCAAATAAAGGCATAATTGTCTCCGTCGTGTTTCATCCTTCCTATCGACGGATTAAGCGCAGACCAATTACCTGAGAGGTAAGTGCAATTTGTTTTTTCTGCATTATAAAACGGTATGGGTAAAAATTTTGGACAATTTATTAAATCATGGCGGCAGGTTCGAAGGTTCTCGCAACTTTCATTGAGTGCAGAAAGCGGACTTTCCAGTCGGCATATCAGTTTTCTTGAAACAGGGCGGTCACGACCTAGCCGGGGCAGTGTGCTGACCTTGGCGCGAGTGTTGGAAATGCCGCGTAGCGCTATCAATGAGGCTTTACTGGCCGCAGGTTTCGCGCCTGAATATCCCGTTCTAAATTTGGATGACGCTGAGTTGGCTCCCGCGATGGCAGCGATGATGACCATCTTGGACAATCATATGCCCATGCCTGGCATAGTGATTGATGCGGATTGGAAGATTGTCGGCGGCAATGCGGCTGCCTTGCATATGATGAGCTTTCTACCGTTAGGAAATGGCGTTGACGAAATTCCCTGCCTCATTGATGGCCTTTTAAATGATGACCCGAAAAATCCGGTGATTATAAATTGGTCAGTTGTCGCGACATGGACGGTCCTACGTTTGCAAGCTGAATTATCACGGCTAGGGACAGACAGTATTTTGAATGAAAGTTACCGACGTTTGACGGCTGACCCGCGATTGAAAGAGACAGATATCGCGTCCTTCTCTGAATTCGGCCCTATATTGACCCTGCAAATGCGCGCCGGGGATAATGTTTTAAGCTTTTTATCTATGATAGCGGAATTCAGCACGGTTCAGGATGTGACAATGAGCGAGAGGCGGGTCGAGTTGTTTTTTGCGGCTGACGAGAAGACCCGTCAATATTTTGACGCTTTATCTTAACAGCCGAAACTTTAGCGGTCGAACCGTCCGTTAGCGGTATTCTTATGCACCTCTTGGGCGGCGATAAGGCGTCCGTTCATCACGGCATAGACACCGGCAGGCAGAATTTGCACCGCGATCAAAGCGCCCCCGAAATTGAAACTTGCATCTGATTTCCCCAAAGCTTGCGGCCGCATAGCGCCTGTTAGCACTACCGTTTTATTGCCGACATTTCCGTCCAGATGTTTTGCGGTTAATTCCATAGTCCCTGTGCCGTGCGTAATGACGATTCGATCTTCTGGCGTGCCGTTTACGGCTTTGAGAATATTATCACGATGTTGATCGGTCATTTCCAAACTGTCGATTTTCATCAAGACATGCAGACGAGGGTGATCACAACGTCCGTTCTTTAGAATGTTTTCGACACGCGTCTTTCCGCCGCCGCCGAAAATCAGACTCTCCGTCATCATATCGTGGACCTTGTCGAGCGTTCCGCCGGTTATCAAAATTGCGACATCTTCATTCATAGAGGCCGCATACGCAAATATGCCTTATTCGCCAAGCTTAATTGTTCTGATAATTGTGAACACAAGTTAAACGGCTTTCATGGCAGCCTTGCATTTTTATGACTTCACCTTTTGTTATCGCCCCTGCATCCCTATATAAAGCCTGTAACGAACTGGAGGGCAGAATGCTTTTAACCCTGATGAAAGGTAAAATTCACCGAGCAACGGTGACGCAAGCCGATCTCCATTATGAAGGATCAATCTCGATTGATCAGGATTTATTGGACCGCGCCGGAATTTTACCAAATGAGCAGGTTGATATCCTCAACATCACGAATGGTGAGAGATTTACGACTTATGCGATTACTGCGCCTCGCGGATCGAAAACTTTTGGCTTGAACGGCGCCGCCGCTCGCCGCGTGCAATTGGGTGATAAGATTATCATTATTACCTATTGCCAGATGGAGGCTGAAAAAGCCCGCAACTACGCCCCGAATGTTGTGTTGCTTGACGAAAATAATGAAGTGGTGGTTCCGCCTGTTCATTAAAGGCACTGTCCAGCATGAAGATGTTCACAACCCGCTTGCAGTTCGCTGCAAGCGGGTTTTATCTTAATTGGATGTTAGGAAGACGTTATCCTGCAATTCATCCCCTATTTCCGTATTATCGCGAATGATTTCCGCAAGCGTCACATTGCTGATGCGGTCTCGTTCCTGATCGTTTAAATCATTTTGATACCAGAACCGATCGCCATTTCTGATGTCGGAGAATTGTTTTACAAGAATGGCTTGAAAAAGCGGCCCTAATTGACTGTCTCCGACGGGGTCTTCAGATAACCCGCCAACCCACAAGTCAATATCGTCTACTGTATTATAAGTACTTGAAAGAGCTGTGACGAGTGTTGTGTCGGTTGAGATTTCATCGAAGTTGGTAACCGCCGCCAATCCCATCGCCACGCGCATGCTGTTATAATCGGGTAAACCATGGTCTCGTCCGCGCTGGATATTCAAAGAGGGAAGGTCCAACCCTCCATCGCCAGGGGCTCCGAACAAGAAATTGCGCAAGGGGTGCACGACTTTGGTATCTAGTTTTTGATGCGTTTGTCCGGCTAGCCCTCGCAAGATTGGGTCAATCGATGTTTCTTCGGTCAAGATTTGAGGGGCGGTGAAAAAGGCTGCGGCCAAATTAACATGACCGTCTGCGATTTCATTCCCGTTCTCATCCAGACGCCAGAGCAATTCATTGACCATTGAGTGACCTAAGCGAAAAGCACCCGCACTGAATTCATTAAAGACGCTTGGATTAAGTGTTGAATCATAGCCGGAATAATCTTGAATAGCGTTCTCTCCGATTAAGGCGGGTAGCCATTCGTCATAAGTGATTTTTTGTATCTTTGCGACGACCAAGCGGCGGGTGGCTTCAAAAACCTCATCGGCTGTATTGTTTGGAAATTCGTTTGTGAGCTGCGCCGCTATTCTATTGTGTTCGCGAACGAAAAGCGTGTGCATTGTTGCAAGACCTAATTGCTCATTGGCACGAATATCGCCGGCTAGAAATAATTGCGTCGGGTCGGATATGAATCCATTCGCATTGGTCAGCGAGTCTTCGTTAAAAGGCAAAAGGTTTCCGTCACTTGTTTTTAGATACGGGCTATCTGTACCAACGCGCAGGGCCATATTACGATCTTCGCTGGAGCCGTAAACCATAGAACCATCAATCCAACTGGTAATTTCGTTTTCTTGTTCCCGTGGATTGGATGTGGTGAAACCTGTGTCAGGATCAAACAGCGCCCGACTAAACGGGATAATGACGCCGCCAGTTCCTGTTGGGTCGAAATAAATATCTCCACTAGGCACAGAGATATGCGCTTCTTCTTCTGCGCCATCTGTTAGGTCCAAATCATGATCAATGAATTGTCCCCATTGCCAGACGAAATCTGAAGCGGATTTTATGCTGTCTATTGACGTGCCTTCATCTTGATTGACAACGGCATTGGAAACGAGCCGTGCACTCGGACGGTTCGGGCCCGCCAAGGACGAGACGCCATCCGCATAGGCCGCCGCGGATAACCGTTGAAGGTGGATGAAAGACGCTCCCCAATCGACATAGGTAACATTGTTATTGGTTCCATCATAGGTTCGGACTTCTCGGTTATCGAGCATTCTGCGATTATCTCTGTCATTTCTGGCGCGGTCACGGCGATTATTTCCATCATTCGGAATACCTTGCGGCGAAGGTCCATCAGGGCCGTTGGCCCTATTTTCGACGGTAATTGTGACATCGTCTGATACGCTGCCTCCATTGTTATCTGAAACGGATAAACGAAGAGCAATGGTTTGGGTGTCCCTGACATTTGGCGCGCGGAACTGCGGGGACAATATGTTTGGATTGTCGAGCGTGACAACGGGACCGCTTATTTGCGTCCATGTAACGACGCCCGCTTGAGAGGCGCTCCCGTTGAGCCGAACAGGTTCCCTTTCCGACGAGACGATATCAACGCCAGCACTCACTGAAAGCGCTGCCGTTACTGTATTCGTATTGGTGTCAGCCTCATTGGACTCGCCGCATGAGGCCAAGCTGACGGATAAAGCGACGAAGGAGATGGAAAGAAGTCTCTGCATAACAATCTGTATTCCTGTTGAAAGATAAACAAGAATAGTGCTTCGTCAGCTTGCAGGCGCATGGATAAAAAATGACGAAATTGTTATGTCTTCACGAAAACCTCACGAAATCGTGAGGTTTTGCGTATTGTTGACGTTTTTTAATTCTTACTCTTGAATGGCGTAAGACAGATTGACAGTCACACTCATGGACTGTTCGCCTGCTGAAACAGGCGTAGATGCATCGCTTTCTACGCGCATCGACATCATCATCGGCCTAGGCTGAGGATTGTAATTATTTTCATCCAAGCTCAGCAGAGGGCCTAGCTTTACACCTGCGGCTTTTGCCATGGCTAAGGCTTTTGCTTTGGCCTCTTGAATGGCTTGTTCGCGGGCTCTGGACATAGCCTCTTTCGGATCAGACACAGAAAAGACAATACCGTTTATGTTGTTAATGCCTGCCTTAACAAGTGCGTCCAGCATCGGGCCGACTTTATCTAAATTATCACTTTTCACTGTGATTGTGTTGCGAGCTTCATAGCCTGAAATTTTGGGCGAACGGCGATCCTGATAATCATATCGGGGTTGCAAAGACAATTGGCTGGTTCGAATGTTTGATTTTTCAATGCCTGCAGTTGCTAATTCTTCATAAACTGAGGTCATCAAGGTAGCGTTGTTGATCATGGCTTCACGGGCCGATTTACCTTCACTAACAACGCCTGCTGTGACTGTGGCTAAATCTGGAGCGGTAGAGACGGAACCTGTGGCGCTTACCTGAATACTCGGAGGACTGGCATTGCCTGTTGTAATATATGTAGGCCCGCCGGAATTACAGGCTGCCATTCCTAGTGAGGCTGCTCCGCCTAAGATCCAATTTCGCATAATAACTCCTATAATTACGTCACGCTAAGCCGCGCTTTTCACCAAGGCAAGTTATCTTGGCAAGTCAGTTATACTCTGACACAACAGGGCATGAGTTGGAAAAAAGAATTACAGGAAAAATCCCGCCGGGAGGCCTTGGCCGAGAAGATGGGCGGCGCGGATAAACTCGCTCGCCAAGCGGCGCGCGGTAAACTCAATGCGCGCGAGAGACTGGATCTATTGCTTGATGAAAACTCCTTTCGAGAAATTGGGAAACTAGCTGGCAAAGGTGTCTACGACTCTGAAGGGGAGTTAACAGACTTTAGTTCGACAAATTTCATCTTTGGCCGTGGGGATATTGCTGGACGACCCGTCGTTGCGACAGCCGATGACTTCACAGTGCGAGGGGGTGCAGCAGATGCGTCTATCCACCGCAAGTTCACTCAGGCTGAATTAATGGCGGCGGAGATGCGTCTCCCGCTTATCCGAATGATTGACGGCACAGGCGGTGGAGGTTCTGTCAAAATGTTGGAGCAAATGGAGTTTACTTATGTCCCTTTTGTGCCTGGGTGGGAGCATGTTGTTAAAAATCTGGATACCGTCCCCGTTGTGGGATTGGCGTTAGGGCCGACCGCGGGTCTAGGCGCGGCAAGGGTTGTCGCGTCGCATTATTCGGTCATGGTCAAAGGTCTGTCTCAAATCTTTACGGCAGGGCCAGCCGTTGTGGCGGCACTCGGTGAAGATCAAGATAAGGAAAGTTTAGGGGGCTCTCACATCCACACGCGTAATGGCGTGATTGACGATGAGGCCGATACCGAAGTCGACGCCATGCGCATGGCCCGAAATTTCTTGTCTTTCCTGCCTTCTTATGTTGGCGGACCTTTGGAGCGTATCGGGAATAGTGACCCTGTGACGCGGGAGGAGGAAATGCTACTATCAATTGTTCCTCGCGATAAAAATCAGGCCTATAATATGCGCCGCATTATCGAGGCGGTAGCAGACAACGGGAGCGTGTTTGAGATAGGCCGCAAATGGGGGCGTGCCGCCATTACCGCTTTTGCCCGCTTTGATGGATGGCCTGTCGCTGTTCTGGCAGGGGATCCAACCTATCTTGGCGGGTCATGGACGGCGGATACGGCTCAAAAAGTGAAGCGGTTTTTGGGTCTGGCGGAGAAATTTGGTCTGCCTGTTATTCATTTGGTTGATAATCCAGGCTTCATGATTGGGCTGGAGGCCGAACGAACGGCCACTATTCGGCACGGGGTCGAGGCGATGAATTATGTTTATAAAGCCACGGTGCCATGGGCGAGTGTGATCATTCGCAAAGCTTACGGGGTGGCGGGGGCTGCTATGTCAAATCATAGTCGATACCAATACCGTTTTGCTTGGCCAAGTGGCGACTGGGGTAGCCTGCCTATCGAAGGCGGCGTGGAAGTCGCCTACCAATCGGAATTGAGTCAAGCCGATGACAGCGAAGCAGAACTGGCCACCATCAAAGCGCGTTTAGCCAAAGTCACATCGCCTTTTAGAACGGCAGAAAAATTTGCCGTTGAAGACATTATCGATCCAAGGGAAACGCGACAACATTTGTGTGAATTCGTCAATTTGACGATGCGGTAAGGACAGATAGGAAATAGAGTTTTGCTCTACCCTATAAATTCGTTTAACGTTCATCGCTAAAACCAAGCGAAAGAAAACTAAAATCGGGGTGCAAGGTGGAAACAAAGGTTTTGAAATCAGATGATTTGTCCAAGCGTGGACAAAGGCGGATTAAACGAGATTTATTCGAAGCATTCCTTGATGCTTGTAAAACGCATGGGCCCAAAACCAAAATCCTGACGGATGGCGATGGCCGTATATTAAGCTATGGCGATTTGCGTAAGGCTTCTTTCGCCTTGTCTGCGCCTCTGAGGAATATAACAGAACCTGATGAAGCCGTAGGCATATTATTGCCGACCGGAGCCGGAGCGGTTATTGCATTTTTGTCGATACATGCAGCAGGGCGTATACCTGCCATGTTAAATTTTACGTCCGGCATAAAAAACCTAAAAGCAGCATCGGAAACAGCGCCTTTGAAGACGGTTGTTACAGCGCATAAATTTGTTGAATTAGCAGGCCTTTCATCGCTCGTGAGTGAATTGTCGGAGTTCGTAAACGTCGTGTATTTGGAGGATATGCGGGAGGAAATTGGCTTTCAAGGTAAGCTCCGAGCTGTAATGGGCCCTATTTTTCCCAGCTTTTTTGCGCCTAGTCCTTCGGCCGATGAAACAGGTGTTATTCTTTTCACATCTGGAACAGAAGGCACGCCCAAAGGCGTTGTTCTAACGCATTCAAATGTCTTGGCCAATATCGAGCAAATTGAGCAACATGTGGAATTGGAAAAGAGCGATATATTCTTCAACCCTCTGCCGACTTTCCATTGTTATGGCTTGACCGCCGGGACACTCTGGCCAATTTTTAGCGGGTATAAGGTCGTGCTCCATCCCTCTCCCTTACAGACCAAGACCATTGCGAAGCGGATTTTCAAAACGAAGTCCACCGTGCTTTTTGCGACGGATACTTTCTTGCAACAATATATGCGGGCGAGCGCGGATGGGGGGTTAAACTCCTTACGTATTGCCGTTTGCGGCGCAGAGCGCGTGCGCGAGGAAACACGAAAAACAGCCGAGCAGCGTTTTTCATTCGAAGTTTTAGAAGGCTATGGCGTGACCGAATGCGCCCCTGTATTAGCCGCCAATCAACCTGGAGATATTCGCGCTGGGACAATTGGTAAGATGTTGCCCGGTATCGAAACGCGGCTGGAGCCAGTCGAGGGATTGGAAGAGGCAGGCTCTCTTTGGGTGCGCGGCCCCAATATTATGAAGGGCTATATCTCTCCAGATAAGCCGGGCAAGATTGTGCCGTTACCAGAGGGATGGCATGATACGGGGGATGTCGTCTCAGTGGATGAAGAGGGCTATTACGTAATCCGCGGGCGGATAAAACGTTTTGCTAAAATTGGCGGCGAGATGGTATCTCTGACCGTGGTTGAAAATTGTGCCTCGGCTTTGTGGCCCGAGCATATGCACGCCGCCGCCATTGTGCCCGACCCAAAAAGAGGGGAACAAATCATTCTGGTTTCTGAAAACCCCAATCCCAAACGCCATGAACTCCTCGCTTGGGCTCAAAGCCACGGCGTCCCTGAAATTGCAGTGCCAAAGAAGATCGTCTCAGTCTCGGCAATCCCTGTATTAGGCACCGGTAAGTTGGACTATGTCGGCATTACAAGAATGGCCAAGGAGGCTTTAGGCATTGTCGAGGAAACGACCTAATCGCGCCTATTTGCATAAAGGGTAGGGAATGAGGGCTTTGTAACGTTAATTGGGCGAAGGGCTGATTTATGAAGTTATATATTTGCCCCTGAGCAGAGAGTAGCTTTTGGGCGTTTCTCACCGACCGAAATCTCTGTGATTTTCGTTATCTTATCCGTATTGGAACGTATGAACATTCCGCTCTGTTCTTCTTTCTACCGCCGACATATTGTAAGTGACTTAGTCCTAATAGTTTGAGAGCCGCTCAGTAAGACCGAAGTCTGTCAGTCGTGTTTTTCTTAGGTCTCTGCATTTATCAAAAAATCCAGTAAAGTTCATTAAAAATCACTATTGCGCACAAACGGTCAGGCGTGTTATGGTGACCCATAATAAAGTTAAAAAATGGGGAATAATATGCGATTATCAAAAAAACGGTTCTTTAAGACAACGGCGTCAGCCATTGTACTCTCTGCGCTTACGGGTTTTGCTGGCATGGCGGCCGCTCAAGATTCTGCGCCAGAAGACGAAGTCATTTCGACGGGTATCCGTCAGTCCCTTGAGAACGCACTAATTGATAAGCGTAACGCTGATAATCTCGTCGAAGTCATCAAGGCAGAAGACATTGGGAAACTGCCTGACCAAAACTTAGCTGAAGTCCTCGAGAATATTACTGGTATCCAAATCACGAGGACCGCGGGTGTGGGTACTGGTGTGCAAATTCGTGGTACAGATTTTAACCGTACGGAAATAAATGGAGTCGCAACCGTTGGCTCCGGTTTTGGGCGTGCGGGCATTAGCTTTGAAGATATTCCAGCATCTCTTGTCTCATCACTGCAAGTCACGAAGGTGCCTGATGCCAAGACAGTTGAGGGTTCAGTTGGGGGTACAATTAATCTTGAAACTCTTCGTCCTTTAGAGCTCAATGAACGCGTCATGGCGTTTCGGGCCCAAGTCGAGCAAAGCGACCTTGCTGACACGATAACACCGCGCTTCTCTGGAACAATTGCGAATAAATGGGAGAATGACAACGGCCAAGAGTTCGGAGTCGCCTTCAGTGGTAGTTATGCAAGGCAGGATGTTGCATTTTTCAACCCACGTGCTGACCGTGACAACGTAACACTGGCGAACGACCCTAACTTTAATAGCTCTACAGATTTCGATTATTTACGTATTCAATTCTTCCAACAAAACTATGATAATTTTGAATATGAAACGTTCAACGTAAATGGAACGATTGAATATTCACCAAATGAGAATACACGTTTTTACGTTGAAGGCATTTATAACGATCAAGAACGTGCACAAGAAAGCTATGTGCTTGATTTATCGGGCGTTTCAAATGGTGCTGTTGTAAGTAGCACCAATTATACAGGTTTTGAGACTGTCAATTTTGGTGAAATTGATGGTCCTAACGGGCCCGTTAATCTCGGCTCTGTTCAGGCCGCGCTATCAGGTGTTCTTATTCCAAGCACGTCGGGCACACTTGATCCAAACTTCCGGGTATCAACGTCGACAGGAGCGCGTATCACCGAAAATGCTGTATTTGCGACGGGCCTTGATTTTGAGAAGAACCGCTTAAGCGGTAAAGTCGAAGTGTCGACATCTGCGTCAGATACTGATTCGCCTCAATTCCGTCCTCGTTTAGAGTTTATCAACCCTAACACAACGCAGCCTGTACCGGGCGGCGGCGGTAATGCAGATAACGGCGTGCCTGTTGAGTTTGATTTGTCAAATGGGACATTGCAATTTGGCTTTGCTCAAGGTTTAGCTTCCTCTCCAACTACGGCACAGTTGCTTGATCCGGCCAATTATCAGCTTGGACGATTGACGTTTTCACAAAGCAATGCAAAAAATCGTGAATCAGCGGCGCGCCTTGATCTCTCTTATGATATGGAGGATTCGTTCTCAATCCTAACCTCCGTAGATGTTGGTTATCGTTATAATGAGACAAGTTCAGAACGAAACAGTTCGATTTCAAGCGTCAATTACGGAAATGACCGTAATCGTCCTTCTGCGGATCAGTTTGCTAGCGTTATAATCGCTGGGCCTGACAATTTTGATGCGGCTGACAATCGTGATTTATTCATTGGAGACTATCTCGCTGTTGACCCGGAAATATCCTTCAGTGATCCGCAGTCAGTTGTTGCAGCTTTCAATGCAGCCATCACAGCTAATAATGCAGACCCGAACCTTATAGGGCGTCAACTTCCTTTGGTTGAGACGCCATCAGAAACGGCGAGTGCCTTCTTTGATATTACCGAACAAACGCATGCACTATATGCTCAAGCCAATTTTGATGGTAACTTCTCTAACCTTCCCATTCGCGGCAATCTCGGTTTAAGATGGGTTGATACAACAATTACATCCATCGGTAATACGATAGCACAAGGCGATATAAGTCAGACAGAGACCAGCGCGTCATATGATTTCTTCTTGCCTCGGTTCAATATAGTTGCCAACGCAACGGATGATATTTTATTACGAGGTGGTATCGCTCGCGATATTAACCGCCCAAGTTTCACCAATCTCTCTACATCAGTCAATTTTGGGACAGGCTCAAATACTGTTGTTGCTCTTGGTAACCCGGCACTCGTTCCTGAAGGAGTTTGGTCTTACGATTTGTCGGCTGAGTATTATTTCTCTCCGTCAAGCTTGATTAGTGTCGGTCTTTTCCACAAAAATCGGACGAATCTGTTTACGGATCTTCAAGAAGACCCTCCCGGAAACCCTGCCGCCGATGGAACATTGAATATTGATGTCACGGCGCCTTGCGAGGATGGCGGTATTTTTAACCCGATCGCGGATCGGAACATTAATAGCCCAATTCCTGGTGTAGGTATCTGTGTGCCTTTCAGAACACAAGCCAACGGTGAAGGAAGCTTCACGCAAACGGGTCTTGAACTGGCGGCGCAATTTGATTTGTCATCATTTGAAGACAGGCTGGGTTGGGCTTCTGGCTTTGGCTTTATCGGGAACTATACATACCAAAAACCAGGTGGGAGCGCTCAAGATTTTGCTTCAAACTTCCGTCGCATTGGCGGTAATAGAAACATTTTCGGCAATTTAGGGGTCACAGACCCATTGCAGCAAATTGTTCAGCCCAATCTGTCCAGAAATACCTATAATGCGACTGTCTTCTATGAGAAGTACGGATTGAGTGCTCGAGCGCGTTACACATGGCGTTCATCATATAGCCTTCCAGCCTCTGTCGAGTCGTTCAAGGCTGGTGCTCCGTTGATTAATTCAGCCCGCGGTCAACTCAATGCGAACGTTACTTATGATATCAATGATAGCTTGTCTGTCGGTGTTGAAGGTATCAACATATTGCAGAATGATCAGCAGCAATATTGTGTTAAAGATGATACATTACTTTGCTTTAATGGCTTCACAGATCGCCGCTTAATCGCGGGTCTGAATTATAAGTTCTAAGCGTTTCGCTGATGTAAATTAAAAAGCCCGCTTCTCGAAGCGGGCTTTTTTTGGTTTAAAAGTAAATTGTGAGAGAAAACTTACATTCTACGGGTTGGTGTATTCGTCCAGTTTTGCCTACAGGACTATTATTTAGTTAGCGCTGTGCGAGATCAGTAATGTTTTAGGCCTCGCGTTTTGCATTGTTTATTTTGGAACTTGCCTCTGTACTGGGCCGTTATCCCCGATAAGATACATGTTCTTGAGGTCGGTGCCACTTGTTCGCGGCGTGATAATCATTCGGGCATCTGGATGAGCGTTTTCAATTAATGCGCTAATAGCGAAGCTACCTCTTCCGTGCCGAAAGAGTTGTTTATTTTTATCGAAGCTCTCGCCAGCGTTCGTGCTGTCTCTGCGGATAAGCACAGCATCACCATTTTTATCTTTATATGACATATATAAGCTGACATCTGTTAATGATTTCACTTCGATATCAGCACGTGCGCCCAAGGGACTGACAGTATTCCCGCCGACCCAGGACGAGCCGTTCCATCGAATATGTTTTACATTTTTAGGGCCGCCTGTAATTCTCCCAATATCCTTACCGGCATTCATTAAGATATGGGGATTGCCTTCAGGGTCTAGCGCGGCGGCGCCGTTAAAGGTCCAAAGCTCACCCGTATCGACAACTTTAGCTTTTTCATCGGCAACCTCACGGGTCAAAGGCATTGGTAGTATTTCACCCTCCACATTTCGCCATTCTTTTGTTTGGGTGTTGAAGGTCATATAATAAAGGTCTTCGCGATTGGCCGTATGACCGCGCTCTCTTGCGTTACCATCCCAACAGAGATGATAATCAAAGCTGACAATTAATTCGTCGCCTTGGCCGCGGCCGATCCATGGATACCAACTGTCAACCCCTGCCAAATCGTCACGGCGCTTATGTTTTAGAAACGAGACAGCGGGGCCAAAACTCCGGCCATTATCTTCCGATATATGATAGACCCAATCGCTGCGATGCGCGCCGTGGCGGTAGAATAGATAAATGTCGCCATTATCCATTTTGATGACTTGATTATATGTGCCAAATGGCGGGATTGTATCCAGCTCTTCCCATTCTGTAATATCTAAAGGTTTTTTGCTAACGACGTGTTTGTTCTCGCCGTAATGATGGTTTCCGAGAGGGTTATCGCCATGTATGTCCGGCACACCGCCGTGGCCGCCAAAGAAAATATGAATATAACCTTCATCGTCAATGATCATGCTAGGCTTGCCATGATTATCAATTTTCTTTTTTCTTGTCGGGTCCTTTCCCATCAAGCTTACGCCAGCTTTAAACGGGCCTGTCCATTGCTCTGTGGTGTGATTATAAGCTGCAACATATGGATCCTCTAACGGGCCTTGGTATGAGACATATGTAATCCCGTTATGATATATGCCGGCTGGATGTTGGACAATGGCCACGGCGTTGCCGAAGCCATTTTCTGCAAAATGGTTAACTGTTTTTGCTTTCTTGCTGCTCGATGAAGCATATGTTGGTGACCAAGCTGATGTGAAAGCCACTATGGAAACCGTACATATGAATGCTAGCTTTTTCATATTTGAGTCCTTTAGATTGCATGCTCTAGAAAATTCTTTAATCAAGAGCGCGTAATATATTAAGTAATAGAGCAAGAATGCTCATTATCAAACAAAAATAGTCATTTATCGAAGGCTATTGCTGAGGTCCACGCCAAAATAATTCGTTTTTGGCCTGCTCGACACTTTTTTACACTCTTTTATTTTCAGCAAAACCATATTTTGGAAATCATTGACCTTGATGACCACAGTTTATAGACCGTTGTAGAGCAAAAATAATCATAATAAAGCAGTTGTGATCATGACTCCGTGTCGGAGAGGAGAAAAATGATAAAAAGTGTAAGCCAATTAAGCTTATGTGCTGTATTTGCGGTCGGGCTTCATGCCTGTGGCGAAGTGCCTGCTGCGCACTACTCTCCAGAGGTGAAAGAACGTGCGCCCTTAGCGGTGCCCCGCGACTCCCATACGGAAGCACAAATTACTGCCTTGATTGCTAAAATGTCCTTGGAAGAAAAGGCAGCGCAAATGCGCATCTTCCATGCCAATAAAGGTATCGAATTAGGCGAAAATGACGAGCTTATCCTCTCCGATGATGTTAAAGAGCGCCTTAAACTAGGCATAGCAGGGATAAAAAACCCTGGCGAATTTTTGATGCCTGAGAAAGCTGCCATACTTAATAATAAGCTTCAGAAGTATATAATTGAAAATAATCGTCACGGGATTCCTGCGGTTTTTGTGACTGAAGCCTATAATGGAGTCGATGCAACAGGCACAACTCGGTTTGGCCGTCCGATTAACATGGCGGCGACGTTCAACCCTGAACTTGTTAAATCTGTGTGGGATACAATTGGTAGGGAGGCTCGTTTGCGGGGCCTTCATATGTGTCACTCACCAGAAGCGGACATCATGCGTGACCCGCGTTTTGGCCGGATGAGTGAGGCTTACAGTGAAGATACGCACCTGACGACAGAGATGGTTGTCGCGGCGGTGAGGGGCGTGCAGGGTGACACAAAGGGCTTGTCTGAGAAGACACATATTGGTGCCGTTGCGAAGCATTTTGCAGGCTATGGACAGGTGGAAGGCGGCCTTAATTTTGCGTCAATTCAAATCTCACCCCGAACACTTATTGATGAGATTTTTCCGCCTTTTAAAGCTGCCGTGCAAAGGGGCGAGGCAATGGGGATTATGCCATCACACGGCGACCTGAATGGTGTCGCCAGCCACGGGAGTCGCGAATTGCTCACCGATATATTACGCGATGAATGGGGCTTCGACGGATATACAGTGTCTGACTCGAACGATATAGCACGCCTAAACACGTTCATGGCGGTCGCGGAAACTGAAGATGAAGCAGCTCTTATGGGCCTAAATGCTGGCAATGATATTGATCTCTATAGCGAAATTGCTTATTCGCGCCTCCCGCGCTTGGCCAAGGATGATCCGAAAGTTGAAGCTCAAATGGACGAGGCTGTGCGGCGTGTTCTTCGTGTGAAATTCAAGCTAGGCCTCTTTAATGACCCTTATATTGATGTCGCAACTGTCGCTCCAAATGTGCGTAATTCAGAGTCGTTAGAGCTCGCCTACAAGGCTGATCTTGAATCGGTTATCCTTCTCAAAAATGAAAATAACATCCTACCCCTAGATGTTTCTGGAAAAAAGATATCACTCATCGGTCCTTTAATGCGGGAGAGGGCGCCACAAGATTACCAGCAGGTCTTTGGCTCAGATGTAAGCATTATCTCAGAGCCGGCCTTGCGTCTGACAGACGAACATCGTCATAAACCGAACGCGACTCCGCTAAATGACCCTGACAATAGAGCTGGTATGATACGTGCGCTTGAGGCGGCAAAAAAATCTGATGTTGTTGTGATGTTTTTGGGCGGTGATGAACACACGGCGAAGGAGGCTTATTTTAAATGCTGTTATGGCGATCGCTATAGCCTTGAACCTGCAGGCTTGCAGGACGAATTGCTTCGCCAAGTGAAAGCATTGGGGAAGCCCATTATTGTTGTTGTAAAACACCGTCGTACATTAGCGATTAATGAAATTGCAAAATCCGCAGACGCTATCATAGATGCTTGGGATTTATCGGAGCAGGGAGATAAAGCCGTTGCCAATATTATCAAAGGCACTGTTAATCCGTCCGGAAAGCTTCCTGTCACAGTCCCGCGCCATGTTGGACAAATTCCGTTTCATTATAGTCAAAAGCATATCAATTTTAAAAAGGATTATCTCTTCATCGAGGAGGGGCCTCTTTATCCTTTCGGCTTTGGATTGAGCTACACAGATTTTAATTTTTCGAATATAACGCTCTCATCTAATCAAGTCGATAATGGTGAGACATTGACTGCGAAGGTAACGGTGAAAAATGTGGGTGAGCGCGCCGGTAAGGAGGTCGTACAACTCTATATCAAAGATATGATCGGCTCAGTTCTCAGGCCTGAGAAAGAACTTAAAGCTTTTGAGAAAATAGCTTTGGACCCAGGAGAAAGTCGTGACGTTACATTCGAGATTACGCCAGAGATGTTATCATTTACGGATATTAATATGGATTATCGCGTAGAGGATGGCGATTTTAGGGTTGAAATTGGCAATAGCTCACAAGGCGGGAAACTCGGAGAGTTCACCGTGGAGTCTTCGAAATGATAAAATACTTTAAAACGTCTATGCTCACGTTGGCGGCTCTTGGCCTAGTTGGGTGTAGCCCAAATATAGCGCCAAAGACATCAAGCTTAGAAAGCCTTGAGGCTGAATTTTTAAATCCTCCAAATAGCTCTCGTCCGAGAACGTGGTTCCACGTTATGAGCGGGAATATGACTAAACAGGGGATCGCCAGAGATTTGGAGTCAATCAAATCTGTTGGTATTGGCGGGATTCTGTTGTTCAATGTAACGCAAGGCATTCCTGTTGGGCCAGTAAAGTTTAATTCGAAGGAACATTTTGAACTTGTCCGCCACATGGCAAGCGAAGCCGAGAGGTTAGGACTCTCTTTCGGCGTGCATAATTGTGATGGCTGGACTTCGTCAGGAGGGCCTTGGATTTCACCTGAAAACTCCATGAAGAAGGTTGTCTGGTCGCAAACCCTGACGCAAGGTGGTGCAATTGATATTGTTCTTGCAGAGCCTGATAAGCTTGAAAATTATTACGAAGATATTGCCACGATCGCTTATCCAAGCCTCGTTGGTGAAAAAAATAATCTTGCGAACCGACCAATAGTTACGTCGTCGCAAGCCAATCTTGACATTGATCTGATTACGGATGGGTCTATCATTGGAACTACCCGTCTGGAGGCGTCAAAGGAAAATCCTGCCTCGCTAGACTTTGAATATCACGAGCCGTTTACGTTAAAGTCAGTCAGGTTCCGTTTCATGTATGCACGTTTGGCAAAAACGCTTTTATTATCGTCTGATGATGGGGTTAATTACACGCCAGTACAAAAACTTGCGTTGCGCCGTCCTGCAAAAGATGATTGGGGCAATGACGAAGCTTTAGCGAAGCCTGTAACAGCTCGGTATTTCCGGTTGCAAACAGATGTCCCGCTAGAGGTTCAGGAAGTGGAGCTATCCTCCGTGGCATCTATCGGGAATTTCTGGGGCCGCACCGGGGCGGCCAGAACAACCTATAGTGACCTTCCGCCTATTGGCACTGTACCTAAGTCTGAAATTATCGACTCGTCCTCAATCATTGATGTGTCAAAGTCTGTCGACTCCAACGGGCGATTGCAAGCTGAACTGCCCGAAGGGGAGTGGACTATTATGCGCTTTGGCCAAACCTCGACAGGCGCAAAAAACCTTCCCGCATCCGTCGAAGGATTAGGCTTGGAGGTTGATAAATTTAGCAAGGCCGCCGTCAAAGGACATTATGAAGCCTACATGACGAAGGTCGTTAATTCTGTGAAAGATGTTGCCCCAAATGCGCACCAATATACGATAATCGATAGTTATGAAGTCGGTGCGCAGAATTGGACATCGGGCTATGACGCGCTTTTCCGGGGCGCAAAGGGCTATGACCTCATTCCATTCTTACCCCTTTTCGCGGGCCGGTTTGTTGACAGCGCTGAGGTATCAGAACGTGTCACATGGGATATACGGGCTGTCTCTAATGACCTCATCAGAGATAATTATTACGGTTACTTCACCGAGCTTGCCAATGCAGATGGGCTAAAGGTTTATGTGGAACCCTATGGTGACGGGCCGTTTAATGAAATCGATGCAGGCGGAATGGCTGACGTTCCAATGGGCGAGTTTTGGGTTACTCGCTTTGGAAACCGTGTCAATGTCGCGGTGTCGTCAGCGGCGATTTACGGGAAACCGATTGCTTCCGCCGAGGCCTTTACAGATATTTGGGATGTGAATTGGAAAGTCCATCCTGCTTATGTGAAGACGCAAGGAGATACGAACTGGGCTTTGGGTGTGAACGAATTTATGTTCCATCGCTTTGCGCACCAGGCGAATACACATGTAAAGCCGGGAATGACAATGAACCGATGGGGGAGTCATTTCGACCGTACGCAAACCTGGTGGAAGAGCGCCGGCAAGGAGTGGTTTTCATACCTTGGCCGTGGGCAGCATGTTCTGCGCCAAGGCATTCCTGTCAATGATGCGCTATTATTTATTGGCGATGGCGCGCCGAGCATATGCCCGGACAAAGAGAAAACTGATGTCATTCCTCTGTCTCTCAACTTTACTTGCTTAAATTCTGATGTTTTGCAAAATCGCTTATCGGCGAGTGATGAGGCCTTTAAGTTGCCTGAAGGGAGCGCTTATAGATTTATCATTTTACAAGATAGTGACACGATTTCACGCGGGTCTTTAAATGCGCTTGATAGGCTCTCGGCGAGTAATGGCGGTATCATAATTGGCACGCCGCCACAGTACCTTGCAGGGTTTGTTCAAACACCATCAGAGCAAAAGTTATTCGATCAGCAAGTGAAAAGTATTTGGGCAAGAGAAAGCGTGGTGACATTCGAAGACGTCACAAGTACGGGATGGGACGGTTTCCTAAAGGCTGCCAATCATCGTCCTGATGTTGTGATCAAAGGAAAGCCAGACGCCCTATTCACTCATCGTCAAGTCGGTGATCATGATATTTATTTCCTCTATAATGCTGACAAAACTCCGCAGGAATTTGAGGCCGAATTCAGAGTTACCGGAAAAGCGATATCTCTCTGGAAGCCTATGAGCGGGGCTGTCGAGGGCGTTTCGTCTTATTCTGCGTTTGATGACCACACGGTTGTTAATTTCGATCTGAAACCTCAAGAGTCTGTTTTCGTCGTTTTTGATGGTGATAGCACGGTCGATAAAACAGTCGTAAATCGACCTTCTGAGGCAATAGCCCAAATAGCTCTCACGGGGCCGTGGACTGTTAGTTTTAATCCCGACTTCGGAACCAACAAAACGGTCGAGTTTCAGCAGTTGATTGATTGGAAAGACCATAGTGATTTTGATATTAGACACTATTCCGGTCCGGGAACTTACGAAGCGCAATTTGAAGTCTCTGAAGGTTTCATAGACTCAGCACAGGTTTTCACCCTCGACCTCGGAAATGTCCAAATAGCCGCAACGGTTACTGTCAATGGTGTCGAGCAAGGTACGAGTTGGATAGCGCCCCATCATGTTGATATTTCTGAGGCGATAAAACCTGGCCGAAACTCCATCTCAATTACAGTTGAAAATTTGTGGGTTAACCGGCTTATCGGTGATGCGTCTTTACCTGATGTGGATGGTTTTGAGCCTGTCGAGTGGAACACTCGCGTGAAGACGTTGCCAAAGAAAAAAATGCCGGAGTGGTATAGCGAAAATAAACCGCCTAACCTTGGAAAGCGCGTCACCTTTACGACTGCCGACTTTTATACAGCAAAAGATGAGTTAATACCGTCAGGACTCATTGGGCCTGTAAATGTAGTGGCGTCTATTAAAGCTGAAGATATGCCTGAATAAAGTCAGGTGATATACCTCTATTAAAGATGGTGCATGTTATCGGAAACTTGACGCTCTACATTCAAAATTCGAATTTGGATTTTTTATGCGCAGATTTGCACAAGATCGATTAGCGAGTAGGGTGACAATTTAGAACCTTCCTGGTCGCTCCATTTTTACTCGAGAATTAAACACCTTATCTTGTTGATGCTGATTGAATAAAATTTGGCTTGGTAGAAAAGTCAAAAAAAATCAATAAAAATCAGTATTGCTCATTACATCGAAGGCGTATATAGTTCTCAAATACAAGAGCTTGAACACGTGAAGTACAATAAAGTATTGGGCCTCGAAATTCGTGACTAGTGTTTGGTGGCATAATAACCGGGAACGGGCATGATTTTTACAAAACAAACTAAATTTATTGCTGTTTTAATGGGGGGCTTGGCGCTGTCCTTATTGACATCGTGCGCATCAACCGGCGAGAGGAGGCAACTGGTTTCTGAGGGGATAGCTAAGGTGGATTTGCGTATGGCTGACGCGTTGGTTCCTAACCCAGTATTCACGCCTCGTACATCCATCAAAGTGCCCAGAAATCACAAAGTTGGCGACAAAATTTTCCCGTATGAAGGCATTGGTTGGGAAAATGAAATTATTGGGTATCGGCTATATTTAGATGAGCGATCAGTTACGGATATATTCGGAAAGAAAACGCCAGATGTAGTTTTAGATGAAGTCGATTATCGTAATGATTATCATGCCATGACGGATTGGGGAATGGACGTCATGAAAGTTGGCCCAAGTATGGGCGTTGGAGGGCTAGGCTTATATCGTGGTGACAGTCTTGAACGATTTGGCCCCGATGCTGAAATATCGGCAACTGTGTTAGAGGCGCAAGGAGACAAGGGATCCTTTAAAGTTACACATCTTAAAGTTCCTCTGAACGATGGCCGCGTCGGGAATGTAGACGCTACTTATTCAATAAGAACTGGAAGCCCGCTGACATGGGTGAAAGTGGACTCTTCAATGCCCAAGGCAACACTGGCGTCTGGGCTCGTAAACTATGATGGCAATAAGCGGTTCCGTAACAGCAATGCTGTGACAAAAGGTAAATGGCGATATATCGCGACGTGGGGCGATAGGCAAAGTGAGGCGAAAGACGGCCTCGGAACGGTTCTATTCTATCGAGACGGTGATGCGCGCCTTATGCCGAGCGTAAACGACACCTACCCTATTAGGTTTAATACACCGAATCCCACATATGCTTTTGCAGGTGTATGGGAGCAGGGGCCTATGGGGATTTCGGACAAAGAAGATTTTATAGCTTGGGTGGACGCTCAGCAACGAAAATTGAATAAATGACATCGATATCACGGCGAACTTTTGCGGCAGCAACAAGCGCTTCGCTTGGTCTTGGATTCGCGGGCTGTTCGGCAAAACTGGTGTCAGGCACACGTCTAAAACTCGCTCACACGCTCAATAGTGATCACCCAGTGCACAAAGCCATGGTTTTCATGGGTGGGAAGCTTGCTGAACTTTCAAACGGAGAGTTGGGCGTTGATATTTATCCGAATGGCCAACTTGGTAGCGAGCGGCAATTAATTGAACTCCTGCAGATTGGCGCGTTGGCCATGACCAAAGTCTCCACTATTTCCATGGAAGGCTTTTCGCCAAAAATGAAGCTTTTTTCTATTCCATATCTATTTCAGGATAGTACTCATTTTTGGCGTGTTTTGAATAGTCATATCGGTAACTCCCTTTTAGATACATTGCGAGATGTTCGCCTTCAGGGACTCGGCTATTACGATGCCGGTAGTCGTAGTTTTTACATGACAGACGCGCCAGTGCGCACACCTGCAGATCTTGTGTCAAAGAAGGTACGGGTGCTACCGAGCCGTACTTCAATTGAGATGATTGAAGCTTTGGGTGGAGCGGCGACGCCTATTTCATGGGGCGAACTTTATACTGCTTTGCAGCAGGGCATAGTTGATGGCGCTGAAAATAACCCGCCCTCTTATTATCTCTCCAAGCATTTTGAGATAGCACAATACTACACGCTGGACGAGCACACCTCAGTTCCCGACCTTGTTATCATGTCCCGCCGTGTTTTTGATGGCCTAACAGATCAACAACGGGGGTGGCTTAAGCAAGCGATGGACGAGTCCGTGACCTATCAGCGCAAGCTTTGGGCGGAAGCTGAGGCAAAAGCGCTCAACGAAGTGGCCAAGGCGGGCGTTGAAATAATTTATCCAGATAAACAGCCCTTTCGTGAAGCGGTTTTGCCGATGAAATTAACATTTGAAAAAACTGAGCTAGGCCCTCTAATTAAACAAGTTGAAGCGTTGGTGGTAAAGTCGTGAAGGTTATCATTACTCCGTTGGACGCGTTGCTACGATGGGCATTGGTGGCGCTTGCAGTTTTCATGGTGCTGACTGTGACATGGCAAGTGCTCTCACGTTATGTCCTCCAATCACCCAGCTCCTTGACCGAGGAGATAGCACGATTTCAACTGATTTGGCTGGGGCTGTTAGGCGCAGTTTATACCTTTAGAAACCGAATGCATGTTGGCATTGACATTTTTGTGAGTCCTCTTGTCGGCAAAAAGCGCTTGGTGGCGGAACTCATTTCTTTGGCGTCGGTTTTGGTTTTTGCTGGGTTGATTTTGATCTATGGCGGTGGACGACTTGTGCAATTAACTCATGAACTTGACCAAACGTCGGCGGCGTTGGGCGTTCGGATGTCCTACGTTTATTCTATTATTCCCATCAGCGGTATTTTAATGTCACTCTATGCGCTGCACTATATTGGAGATGTAATCTTTCAGGGAAAAATTCATAAGCCTAACGAAACCGTTCCTTTGGACGTCGTACGTAAAGTAAACGAGGGCGTATAGTATGTTAATTTCAGTCGTCGTCCTTCTCGGAATTTTCTTTGTTTTAGTTATGATGGGTGTGCCCATTGCCGTTAGTATTGCGCTCGCCTCTGTTTCTACTTTGATGCTTAGTATGTCATTTGACCCCGCTATGACGGCTATGGCTCAAAGGCTTGCTGGGGGGCTAGACAGTTTCACGCTCCTCGCCATCCCTTTCTTTGTTATATCTGGTTATTTGATGGGACAAGGCGGTATCGCCAAACGCTTGATCGAAGCGGCAAAAGCCCTTGTTGGCACGCTTCCCGGTGGTTTAGCACTCGTCAACACACTCTCATGTATGCTCTTCGGATCTATCTCTGGTTCAGCTGTCGCTGCCACGTCTGCTATAGGAACTTTCATGGTCCCGACTATGGAAAAAGAAGGGTATGATAAGAATTTCAGTACGGCAGTAACCGTCACAGGGTCAATACTTGGACTGCTCATACCGCCTAGTAATGTATTGATTGTTTATGCTGTAGCGGCTGGAAGCGTCTCTATCGCTGCGCTCTTTATGGCAGGTTATGTGCCGGGGATTTTGGCGGGCTTGGCGCTTATGATTGTCGCGGCAGGTTACGCCAAGAAAGAAGGCTACCCCCGCTCTAGTAGAATTCCTATGCGCGCGGCTGTGAAGAAGCTTCTTCAAGCTGGTCCGAGTATCTTAATGATTTTAATTGTTGTGGGAGGAATTATTGCGGGTGTTTTCACCGCGACTGAAGCCAGTGCAATTGCTGTCATTTATGCTTTGGTCTTGTCGCTAATTTACCGCGAAATTAACATCAAAGATTTGCCTGAGATATTGCTTAAGTCTATTGAGACAACCGCGATGGTTTTGCTTTTGATTGGTGTCTCAACAGGTATGGCTTGGGTGCTGGCATATGAAAATATACCTCAAGCGATTAGTGATGGGCTTTTGGTGATTAGCGACAACCCGATTATAATTTTGTTGTTAATTAATATCATTTTATTGGTCGTCGGAGCCTTTCTCGATATTACGCCAGCGATTTTAATATTCACGCCAATCTTCTTGCCCGTCGTTGTGGAGCTTGGAATGTCGCCGCTTCACTTTGGCATTATGTTGGTGCTCAATCTCTCGATAGGTCTTTGTACACCTCCTGTAGGTAGCGTTCTTTTTGTGGGGTGCGCTGTTGCCGGGACAACAATACAAAAGCTCATCAAACCCCTGGTGTTGCTCTATGCGGCTTTGATCGTAGCTCTCTTATTAGTCACTTATGTTCCATTTCTTAGCGAAGGCCTCCCGCGAGCGGTCGGTCTCATTCAATAGAGGTTTTAATGTCTTCAAATATATCCTTTGATATAAGTGGTAAAACGGCTGTGGTCACTGGTGCAAGTCGAGGTATCGGGCAAGCTATCGGTATCGGACTAGCTCAGGCAGGGGCTAATATAGTCGCGGTGGCATCAAAAGCAGAAAATGCAACGGACACTGTAACTCAGATTAAGGCTCTTGGACGTGATGTGATGGCTGTGGGATGTGATCAATCTTCATCTGACTCAATTGAAAGGGCCGTTAAAGCCGCCTATGAACTTACAGGATCGGTTGATATTCTCGTAAATAATGCGGGTACGATTAGGCGTAGTCCTGCGCGTGACTATTCGGATGAAGATTGGGGGGCCGTTATTGATACCAATCTCACGGGGGTATTTCAGTTCTGCCGCGCCATTGGCGGTAAAATGATAGACCAAGGCTACGGTAAAATTATAAATATTGCTTCTCTTTTGAGCTTTCAGGGGGGGATCACCGTTCCTGCTTATGCGGCGAGTAAAGGGGGGGTGTCCCAACTCACCAAAGCCCTAGCTAATGAGTGGGCAAGCTCGGGTGTGCAGGTCAATGCAATCGCGCCAGGCTATTTTGCGACTGACAATACAGCCGCGCTCCGTGCTAACGTTGAACGTAACGCCTCAATTTTGGCGCGAATTCCAACCGGGCGTTGGGGCGAAGCATCAGATATTGCCGGTGCCGCCGTGTTTCTCGCTTCGCCTGCTTCAGATTATGTCAATGGCCACATATTAACGGTGGATGGCGGCTGGTTGGCCCGATAATCAACTATAAAAGGCTCCGGATTAACACCTTTCTTTTCCCTACTGTCCATACCGCAATTATTGATGAGATAGATTCCTCGGTATGGAATGTTGCTATTTATAGATTAATCAATCGGGGCCAGGATATTTAACAAAGCGTCGGAATGCACTAATATGACTATCGTGATTACACGCTTATTACCCCGCAAAACCTCAGGAGAAAAAAATGAAAATAGCCCTTATTATGGAAAACAGTCAGGCTGCGAAAAGTGATACTGTTCATAAAGCCCTCAAATCAGTTGCAGAGCCAGCAGGTCACATCGTTTCTCATTACGGCATGTATGCTGCTGATGATGATGCCCAACTTACATATGTCATGAATGGCCTGCTCGCTGGCCTTTTAATTAATTCTGGTGCAGCTGACTTTGTTGTTTCTGGCTGCGGTACGGGCATGGGGGCAATGCTTGCTCTTAACGCCATGCCAAATGTTGTCTGTGGTCTTGTTGTTGACCCAACAGATGCGTTCCTCTTTGGCCAAATCAATGACGGTAATGCCATTTCGATGCCATACGCAAAAGGCTTTGGCTGGGCAGCAGAACTCAATCTACAGGATTGTTACCGTAAGCTCTTTAATGTTGAGCGGGGCGTGGGCTATCCCAAAGAACGCGCTGAAATAATGGCAAGTAACCGTAATATTTTCAATGGAGTCAAGGCTGCTGCCACACAAGACATGTTGACAGTAATGAAGTCGGTTGACCCAACATTGCTGAAATCTGCAATCTCTGGCGCGCAATTTGAAGAGCTGTTCTTTGCTAATGCCACCGATGAAGCTCTTATCGCTTACATCAAGGACATCTTAGCCGCCTAATCAAATAAACTGGCCGTCGTTACATGTGTCAATAAAGGCGTTTGCTCAGGTATTGCGATTACTTTAGTTTGAAATTTGTCAGTCGCATTAGAAAAGAATTTCTTAGTTCTAACTAAGCCGACTAGATAAAAGGAAGCGAGCCCGTTTTTTGTATGTTTGTCGTTCGAGCGCTTCGTATGCTTTGATTTCGGATGACTCAATTTGAGCTTCAAGGATGCGGGTAAAGTGTGCCCGCATTGCTTGGCGAGCAGCCGAAGAGTCTCGGTTTCTAAGAGCTTGTAGAATCTGATTATGTTCTTCTTCGCGGTGACTGGAGTCATTCTGGCAAACTCGCTCATAGACTTTCTGCAAGTCTGGAGACTCCATACGCATCTTCCACATGCTATCGATCACAAATATGACCATTTGATTTTGTGTAACCCGAGCTATCGTTTTATGAAATGCGGCGTCTGCTTCATCAGGGGTTAATTCTGATCGTTTCTTGTCAGACATAATAGCTATGTAATGTTCTAATTCGATAATCGTCTTATCTGAAATTATTGGAGCCGCGAGTGCGGCTGACTCAGCCTCAAATAATACACGCGCTTCAGTTAATTCTAGAGGATCTACTCTGGGAAGTGCTCGAGTAAAAAAAGAATCTTCATCAAGGACAAAGGCTCCAGACCCGGCTCTAATTTCAATATAACCTTGCGCCTGGAGGGTGATTTTGGCATCGCGAACGGATAGTCGGTTCACACCAAAAGTTTCAGCTAAAGCACTCTCACTTGGTAGACGACTCCCTGATGGAAAAACACCTGAGTTGATGAGTTCGACAATCTCTGCAGCAATCTTTTGATATGAACCGTTGCTAGACATGCTTACTAAGTTTCTTATATCTCACGCATATTTTATTTGTCGACCTCAATCATTTCAGACGCCATCAGAAGAAAGCCCCCTACGCCATATAATTGTGAGCTATCTTTAACCGTGAGTTGAGGGTCTTTGCCGATTTGCTGTACCCAGCCAACCATTCCATTAGGTTGTACGGCCTCTTTCATGGCGGTCCAGGCCTTGTCTCGCGCGTCCTTGTATTTTTCCTCTTTGAGGAGGCCATTGTTAATTCCCCAAGCCAAACCAAAGCCAAAGAAGGCCGTACCGCTGGTTTCAGGATTCTTAAAAAGTGCTGCGTCGTCGAGAGATGTTGGCCAGTAGCCGTCTTCTCGCTGCCGTCTTACTAAGGCATCAGTAAACTCGACGAACAGGGCTTCATATCGGGCGCGTGCTTCATGACCTTCGGGTAAGGTTTCGATAAAGCGCGCAAGTCCAGCATAAACCCAACCATTCCCACGGCTCCAAAACACTCCGCGACCATTTTCCGTTTTTAGAGTAAAATAGCGGCTGTCACGGAAAAACATATGTGTATCTTGGTCATATAGATACTCAATTGTTGCGTCCGTTTCTTCAACGGCATATTGACGGTACTTGTCATCGCCTGTCACATTGCTGACAGCGGCCCAAGCTGGAGGCGCCATGAAGATTGCATCGGCCCAGCACCAGCGCGTCTGACACGTACCTTCCGCGCCTTTTTCACCAGGTTTGGGCTCTACAAATTCCAAGCTGACGGTCGAGCGCTCGTCAATAATTTTGTCCATCTTCTCAAGGGTAGGGCGCAGGAGGGTTAAGTCTGCGCCGCGCTCAATGGCCCCAGCATAAATAGTGCCCATAATCTGATCATCGCCATGCCAATAGCGCTCTCCTAGTTCAAATCCATTTTCATAGGACTCGTTCAGTAACATATCTAGATATTCTTGATTGTTAGTCTTCTGCGCGAAACGCTCAAGTCCAATATAAAACGCGCCTTTCACCCAGCCGCGATTATAGCTGCTTTGTGGTATTCTACTGGGAAGGTAGGACAGGTCATTAATTGTGTTTAATTGCCATTCTGCGGCTGCTTTGCCGTAGCTAGCTGCGTCAGTCATTTTGGGTAGGACACGCTCTGTTGCCGTGTCTGAGTTCGTCATTGTTTTATTTTCAGCCGGGTTACAGGCGACGATAGCAAAGCTGAGGCAGGATGCCATAAGGGCCGTTTTCAGGGACGTATGCATAATATTCTCCTATTATTGCGGAATGCGATGAACGCGAAGGGTCGAGGCGGGGGGTATGTTTGGCCGGGCTTGGTCCCGATTGGGCTGTAAGGCTTCCCAACTGAGATAATATTCCGATGATGGTGTAGATTGATCAATCATCAAGGGAATGACGCGCTGCGGAATGTCATTATCTACATCATAAGCCGTAACAGCGTCCGGAAAGCCAGCTTCCCGAGTTTCAGAGGATATGACGGACAAATCGGAGGGGTCGAGTGTCCACTCCCAGAGTGTGCCGCGCAGCGTTGCGGGCACAACAATTTTTCCGGCTTTATTTAAATAGCCTGGTGAATTATTTAACAATGGGAGGTCCAGAGCGCCGCTTTTATCGAGGTCTACGCGTAAATCAGTCCAGTTCGAAACCTTTTTTACGGTCCAGCTATCAGCGTCACGTCTGGCGATATAGACTTGGCTGAGATTATTCTCATCATATTTTTGATAGGTGACCAAGACACGGTTATTCGCGTCGAACCCGATAGGGTGGCGTCCATTTAGCAAGCCGCCATGCTCTGGGATAGGGTCAATGACTTCACCCGTGGCAAGCCGAATAGGAAGAGGGATGGGCGTGCCATCGGAGGTCTCCCAATTTACCAAGTCACGGCTACGCGCATAGGACAGGTCATGATTGGATGAGGCAATGGGTGTCTCTCGCCAGGTAAACGTAATATGGGCAAAACCGTCCGGGCCGATGATAGGGCCCAAAGGGTAGGAGCCTCGAATGTCTTCACCATCCAATAAGACCGTTTCATGCAGGCGTGACCAGCTATTTGTATCAACATTCCAGCGATTATAGAACCACCTTCCGTCCCCGCTGGATCCATCTCTGTATTTGAAGTGCAACTCTCCCTTGGGACCTTTAAAAAATTCTGGATAGGTCATGCGCTGCTCGACCGCTTGTTCAACCATAACGTCAATTTTTTCCAAGGTTCGGGGATCGTAAGGCGAGGTTGATCGGAAATAGACCAGCTTGTTCCCATGCAAATTACCGGTCAAATGAATAATGCCGTGTTTATCAAAGGCGACCTCAACGCGGTTATGTGCATCCCACCCCAGCCAACTTGGGACTTTGTGATAGCTCCAAGGAGCGCCGTTCACATCGCGCATTTTCCGCACAGCAACGCTCATCTGCCGGTTCGCGTCGTAGTAAGCAATCATTTGATAGCCATCTTGTTCTACGAAATCGAAAAACACTCTTTGCCCCGCCCAAACGTGATCAATGGCTTCGGATAAGGGCTGTTCGACATTTGTTTCTTGTGCCGAAACTTTAAGCGTTTTTGCAGACTTCGCCGCGTAGCTTGATTGGTGCTTTTCAGAAGCCGCTGAACAGGCCGCTAGGGTCAGGCATAGTCCTACTGAAGCAAGGGGTTTTATTACTTTTCCCATGGCTTAATCTGCTAATCGTTCGTCAAACATAATCTTGAACTGATTGGCCATATCCGGATATTCAGCCGCGAGATTATTGCTTTCGGATTTATCCAAAATTATATTGTAAAGTTCTATCTCGGCATCCTCGCGAAGGCGAACAACTTTCCAGTCACCTCGCCGAGCCGCTTGTTTTACGGTTCCAATAACACCGGAGTTGGGGGCACCTAGTTGTTGGGCAAACTCCCAATAGAGCACGCGATCAGCTAATTTGGCATCTGGATTAATTAGAAGCGGCAATAAAGATGTGCCATTCGGATCTAGTCCGGTCATGCTCGTTTCAGAGGCATCTGCCAAGTCGGCGAGCGTAGGTAGAATGTCCGCGAAAGCCATTGGAGTATCGTTCACCCGTCCTTCTTTAATTTTAGCAGGCCAATGCGCAATCATCGGAACATGAATGCCGCCATCATAAAGATCTCGCTTGCCCCCGCGATAAGGGTCTGACGCACGTATTTCCAAGGGCTCAGCGCCGCCTTCTTCATGAGGGCCATTATCAGATGTGAAAAACACTAGGGTATTCTCTGCAAATCCGTTGGCATTTAAAGCGTCCATGACTTCGCCAATATAAGCATCCAAAGCCGCAACCATGCCAGCTTGTGTTGCATTTGGTTCTGCAACAGGCTTGGGATAATAATCTGCAAATTTTGGCTTATTGTCGGGGGCAGACATGCCTGTGTAATTTGTTTCATTAAACTTGCCTGAATAAGGTGCTACAAACTCTTCTGGCGCAGCTAGCTCGGCATGAGGAGACGTGTAAGATAGGAGCATGAAGAATGGCTCGCCTGCATTCTGTTCTTTGATGTAATCTACAGCGGCATCAGTAAAGATCTCTTGGGCGTAAGCTCCCTCTGCCCCCGCTACATTTGGGGAAACAAACTCCATATCATTGTCACGGAACACCATTATTGGAAACTGGCGGTGGGCTGTAATGTTATGAAGCAGGCCATACCAAGTCTGGAAGCCCATTGTCATTGGATCCGTTTTTCCAAATGTGGTGCCGATGCCATATTTTCCAAAAAGGGCCGTTTTGTAACCTACGCCGCTCATCATATGTGCCAGCGTTTTATCTCCTGGCCTCAGTTTAATGGTATTGGCGTTTGAATGCAGTTCTCCGACATCTTTGCCTGTCATTAATGAGATGCGCGAAGGAGAACAGACGGTGCTTCCTGAATAGGCTTGAGTGAATAGAATGCCGTCATTGGCTAGCTTATCAATGTTCGGAGTCTTGATGATGGGATGTCCCGTCACCCCGAGTTGCCCATAGCCCATGTCGTCTACAAGTATAAAAATGACGTTTGGCGCGTTTGTGGGGGCTGATATCGCTTTCGTCGTGACCGCGGTGCTTTGGTCTTTATCTCCGTTTGGTGCACAGGCGCTTAATGTGAGAAGAGGAAGCGTCAATGCGGCACAGGTTAAATGTTTCAAAGTCATCAAAAAATCTCTTCTATTTGGTTCATTTTGCGCTTGCAGCTTTATCTTTATGGATAAAGACCAACATCGTCGCCGCGATGAAATAAACAATAGTCGGCCAAATTATAGCTGTCTTAAATTGGTCCGAGCCTGCGTCTCCCGTCGCTTTAAAGCCCAGATAAAAGCATACCAGTAAGGCGAACGTTGCTATTGCCAGAAGGAGCATTTCTAATGGCGGGCGTTTTTCTTTAGCCGCCGATGTAGAGTTTTGAATAGCCGCTGCTTCTGCTTTTTTCCGTTCAAATTCGGCCTGTTCCATTTGAGTCAAAGCTTCAGTATTAGCGGATTTCGCACCCATGAAGGAGGAGAGCAGAGGGTAGAGAATTAGGGCTATGACCCAAGTGGGAATAAAGAGGAAAAAGATATGAATACCAAAAGCAGAACCCAATACGTATGCGAAAAGCGCTGAGAGGGCCCACGTGATGGTGGCTGGCATGTTCAATTGATCGCCACGGCCAACACGCCAATACCTTGTCATCCCGATCTTCTTGAAAAGGTAGTGTTCTGCGAAAATGATGGCGCCAATCGGAGCCATGATGACCGCCATGATTCCCAAAAAGCCCAAGAGTTGAGAGAAAACGAAGGGTGAGCAGGCGATGATGGCCGTAATAATACCAACAACCCAGGTGACTTTTTCGCGGGACCATTTCGGATTGAGCGACTGAAAAGCTAACCCGGCACGATAAATAGTGGGGTTGGACGTTGTCCAGCCTGCAATGACTACTGCCAAAATACCTACAGCCCCTAAGGCTTGGAAGGCGACGCCTCCGGCATCAAGCTCAGTAAGGGGGGTTTTCATAATGTAAGCAGCACCCGCGCCCATGATACCTGCGGCAATCCAGGCAGCGAAGTGGCCTATAAACATGCCGAGTGAAGAGTACCATCCATAGGCCTTATTTCGCGCAAACCGCAAAATAGTCATATCGCCCAAGCCACCATGGAATGCCAGGTTCGCCCCCCATGTGAATGCTATGACATGCAATACCGTGATATCTGTACCACGGTCAACAAAAACGCTGGAGCCCAGCATTGTCATAAGGTCAGCCGAGGAGCTTACACTATCAAGACCCGGCGTCGCACTTATTAGTGCCGGAAGGGTAGCTAACGCGCCCACGAAGAACATAGCGATCATCCAAGGCGCCGCGACCTCGGCAAACTTAGCAACAAATTTAAACCCTCTGACCGCCGCAAAAGCCACAACGGCTCCCACGGCCAATGCGATAAGGATAAACCTCAAATCAGTGGGGATGAGCCCTGTTTGTGCTTCTAGACCGAATAAGATCCTAATAGCGCTAGCTGAAACCGTTATCATTGCACCAGCGAGAATGCAGAAGAGGGCGCCGTTTACGACACTATATATTTTTATGAAATGCGGCCCCGCAATTTTTTCCAGATAAGCATAGAGCGTAAGGCGTGTATCTGTCGCTATCGGCGCACAAATGAGAGCCCAAGTGAGAACTGCCAATAGGTTCCCAAAGACAAGCCCAATGATGACATCAAGAGCCCCAAGTCCAAAAGAAACAAACAGAGCACCGATAACGAATTCTGTTCCGGCGACATGTTCACCTGCGTATGAGGCCGCAAAATATCGTCCTGACTGCAAAGAATCAGGTGCTACGGGTATTCTATCAAATTGACTCACTTTTTCCCCTCACCGCCATTTTGGCGTTTTGTTTTAGTGCACAATATCATGCGTGATTGAATATGCAATAAAATGATTTAAAATGATTTAAAATGATTGATGTTAGTGTAGGCAATGGATGAACCGCTTAACTCTGGTGGAAGACCCGCGGTAAAAGATACGGAAACTCTGTGGATGGATCGATGTCGACCTTCATTATGGGGGCCATGTATTCAGCCCAACGCTTGTTAACTTCATTTTTGGCTAGATATTTTTGCGTCGCGGTAAGATCTTCGGTTTCGAAATACCCGAATAAGTCTAACCCGTGTTTGAATATGTTGTAATTGGTTATTCCTGATTCTTTAAGGGCTTCCGTCATTTCAGGCCAAATCTCATTATGGCGCTTTAGGTATTCATCTTCGTAACCGGGCCTAATACCCAATATCCATGCAAATGAGGTCATATCCGTCTCCTTCTTAGCGTGAATCTATTGCTTCATTAATAATCACCTTTGCGCAAGTTCTCCTTGGCCTACTCGAATCTTTTATTGTGGAAACTGGGCTATTTTCCTCTTCAAGCACGTTTTTTGCAGTCAAAGTAGCTAATTTAATTGAAAAATGTATCATTTATGCAACTTTTCTCTATTTTTTCTGCGCCAACCCAAGATTTCTCTTTACGGTGTGTTGCGTCTGTGGGTATTAAAATAAGCACAAATAATCATAATAAAGCACAAATCGTCAATAAAGATATGAAATGTTTATTTCATCAAAGACGTTTCAATAAAGGGAAAGCATAATGAGCGGTCAACTATCCAATACTATCAAGTCAACATTACTCGCTTCAGCGGCCGGCGCAGTCATGAGCTTGTCCATGACATCAGTTGTGCAGGCTCAGACGTCTGAGGAGGAGGTAGCAGATGTCGACGAAATTATTGTGACGGGCATTAGAGCAACGACAGAAAATGCTTTGGCAAATAAGCGAAAAGCAGATGTGATACTTGACGGAATTTCGGCTGATGACCTTGGAAACTTCCCAGACCTAAACTTGGGGGAGGCCCTACAGCGCATTACAGGTGTTCAAATTGATCGTGAGGCTGCCCGACGGAATGCAACGATTAGCGTGCGGGGTTTACCAGGTAACTTTACCAAAACAACATTAATGGGGCAGAATATATCTAGTCCAAACCGTACCGGTTCTAACCCATTTGGTGTGTTCGACAGCGCCATTTTTAATGGTGTTGATGTTGAAAAGTCTTTTACGGCGCAGTCTTTGTCTGGCGGTTTGGCGGCTAATGTCAATTTGAAGCTAAAGTCTGCTTTGGAGCGTAGAGATGGTTCGCTCGTCGTGCGGGCAAGAGGTGAGTATGAGGAGCTTCCGCAAAAGCTCAATCCTGGTATCTATGCGTCAGGGGCAAAACATTTCAATGATGGAAAGTTCGGTGTGTTCGGTACTGTTTCTTATTCGAAGCAAGATTTCCGTCGCGACGCGATTAACATCACACGTTATGAAAGTAATTCTCGGACTCTGAATGCCTCTAATCCAGCTGAGGGAATTAATATTTACGCTGGGGATATAAGGCAATTTGTTGAAGAAAGTATCGGGGATAGGTTGTCGGGCGCAGCCGGTTTTGAATTCAGGCCAAATGATAACCTTAGCTTTAGATTAGATGGTCTATTCACACAAAGAAACCTAGATGAAGCCACCCAGGATAACATTCAAATTCAGCCGCGATTATCGGCTAATCAGATAACATCAGTGAGTGGCCCTGAGTTTGTCGGTAATTTGAACTTCGATCGTAGCGCTGACGGAAGCACTGAAGATGTGTACCTGCATCGGGTTATCGAGTTTGATGATCCGCAGGTCGTATATGGTAATAGAGACGATGAGTCTCTAAATGAAACCTATGCTTTATACCCCCAGTTAAACTGGGAAAATGATAAGTTTAAAGTTAAATTAATAGGTACATATTCCAAATCAGAAAGTTCCACTATTTTCAACCAATTTGACGCTCGTATTCTCCAAACCGGCGGTGCGACATCTACAAGTACCGCGACAAATGGCGTCTCCGGTTTTTTAGATACGGGTGGAGGCGATATTCGTGACATTGTTTTCAGTCTGGATATTCCAGATGATGCCCTACAATTGGGTGGAGGCGGATATGCCATTACAAGCAGTACGGGCCTTTCTGCTGCTCGGTTTAACGATGCTACCGTTAACAATCGCAATTTATTTACTGTGGCTGGATTTGCTAATGGCGCAGAGCGGGATCTCAAAGCGATTAGTGGAGACTTTGAATACAATTTCTCCAAGGGACCGTTTGTTGCTCTAAAGTTTGGGGGGCGCTATGAAGACGAAAACGCAGATATTTATCGGTTTGAAAACAGCATCATCGGGCTGAATATCAATAATCTTGATAATAGCGTGATTGTACCGAATGCTTCGCTTACCTCCGGGCAAGGGTTTTTTAACGGAACGGCGCCGGGTTTTTTAGAAGATAATTTCTTTTCGATAGATCGAGATAGAGCGAGAGAGCTCTTATTGCCACTTCTGCCGACGGATACTATTTTTCCTCGGAGCGTCAATGGCGGAAATGGTAACCTATCGAACTTCATAGATTTCGTAGATTTACCAAATCCGTTTACGGAATTTAACCAATCGCTTCAAAATGCACGAAATGGCAGTGATGCCCGACGAAACTTTGCTATTGACCAAACTTTCACAGCACAGCGAGAGAACACTGAGTTGTACGGGATGGTGAAATATGATTTTGGTGAAAATTATGAAACTTTCCCCGTGCGAGGCAATTTCGGGCTACGCTATATCAAAACAGACTTAAGTGGTCTGGCAGAGGGCTTAGATGCTCCTGGTGCCGGAAACTATGAGGAAATTCTGCCATCAGCCAATCTTATCGCAAATATAACAGAGGATGTTGTATTCCAAGCCGCATATTACGAAACATTTGAGGCTTTTAACTTGGCAGAATTTAGACCGACTGCAGCGACTATATCTCCTGCAATCCCAAACCCTACCGCCGTGGACCCAGAAAATGCTCAGGGTACATTGAGTATCATTGAGTCAAATCTGGGCACGGATCCAAGAAGTTCTGAAGCCTTTGATGTTGGTTTGGCGTGGTATAATCGGCCGGGTAGCATCGTTGGAGTGAACTTTTTCTCCAAAGAAGTTGTAGAAATCCAAAGACAAAGCACAGGCGGCAGCAATAGTGCATTTTGTAATGCCGGTTTTGTTGACCTACTTGATAATGCGGAAGCTATATCGGAGATCGCTGGTAGAACGCCATTTATCGACAGCGCCGGTAATTGCCGTCTGGATGATGGGAATGGAATTGGGCCGAGACTCACTTTATCACAATTCACGAATACAGATCCCTTTCGCGTGAATGGTATCGAGTTCCAGGTCACGCAAAACACAGATTTCCTAAACGGGTTCTGGGGTAATTTTGGGGGAACCGTTAATTACACGCGTACAACAAGCGAGAATGATAATTTGGCTCGCGTGTCAAAAAATACGTATAACCTCATTGGGTATTATGAAACTGATAAGTTCTCAATTCGTTTGGCGAATAACTATCGTTCTGCATATAATCTAGAAGCTGGCGGCACCTTCCAGGGCCGAGAGCGTCAGGTTCGGGCGCGTTCACAGTTGGACTTATCTGCGACTTATAACCCACAAAAATCTCTTCAATTCAAAGTGCAGGCATTCAATCTCAATAATTCCTTACGAGAAGAATTTGAAGGTTTTGATGTGTTAGGTCGCCGTACAGACTACGATGGCCGAACCTACACATTCAGCGTTCAAAAACGGTTCTAGGTGATACGTAAATTCCCTTTAACTTACCCCGCTTCAAGGCGGGGTTTTTTACTTGTATTGGTTGCTGTTGATTTCCATCGATGCTTCTATGCTTTCCAAAACCATCTATTGATATGAAAAATAATCAACGATGCGTAGAGTTTCGTCACGTCATATCGTGAAAAGAGAGAGGTCTATGTCTAAGTGTTACAAAAATAACTTGCGCCGTCATGACCGCCGCAGCATTTTGAAACTGGGGTCCGCGGCCGGCCTTGCATCAATACTTTCAGCTTGCTCTGATATAGTGACTGCATCCAAGGTGGGCTTCACATCAAAGCCAAATTTCCTTTTTCTGCCAATCGATGATTTGAATGACTGGATTGGCGTTTTGGGAACAAATGCCAATGTGAAAACCCCTAATATTGATGCATTGGCTGGGCGTGGGATGCTCTTTACCAATGCGCACGCTCAAGCGCCGATTTGTTCACCCTCTCGCGCAAGTTTGATGAGCGGGTTGTATCCGCACCAGACTGGCCTTTACGGCCAAATGCCTGATGACAAATTGCGCGCGGCTATCCAAGCTGTCAGTCCAACGCCATTTCTATCCGAATACTTAAGAGAGGCAGGATATTACACGGCGGGCCGAGGTAAAATTTTCCATCAAAGCGCACCTGAAGGTAGTTTTGATGAATACTTCAGAGAAGGAGATTTTGGACCTAAGCCACCAAAACGCTTGAAGTGGGAAAGCAATAAAACGCATACAGATTGGGGAGCGTTCCCAGATTCAGATGCGGAAATGATTGATTACAAAACCGCACGGTGGGGTGAAGAATGGCTGCTGAAATCTCATGAAAAACCGTTCTTTCTGGGATTAGGTATGATCCGCCCTCATGTCCCTTGGCACGCGCCTAAAAGGTGGTTTGATATGTATCCTTTGGAGGATATCGTTCTTCCGCCTTGGCTGGAAACGGATATGGATGATATTCCGCTCGCGGGCAAAAACATTACAAACGTGCCACAAATGCCAACCGTTGAATGGGCGATAGAGAATAAAGAGTGGCGTCCGATTTTGCAGTCCTACCTCGCGAGTATTAGCTTCGTTGATTACTGTGTTGGCATAGCTGTGGACGCGCTTCGTACATCTGAATATGCGGACAATACCTATATAATATTATTTTCAGATCATGGTTATCACTTGGGCGAAAAAAGTCGTTTTGCCAAAATGTCTTTATGGGGACGGTCAACAAGGGTTCCTTTGATTATATCCGGTCCGGGCGTGCAGGTTGGGACAACAGAATCTGCCGTGGGTCTGGTAGATTTGTATCCGACTATACTTGAATTGGCCGGGCTTGCTGAAAACCCTGAAAACTCAGGTAAGTCTTTGGTGCCCAGTCTGAAGGGGATGGATTTAGAGCAACGGTCCATTACAACAGAATATGGAAAAGATAACTTCGCCATTGTAAATAAGAACTACCGCTATATTCGGTATGCTGACGGGAGTGAGGAGCTTTATGACCTGCGTGTCGATCCGCACGAATGGAAAAATGTAGTTGCGGAGCCGCAATATCAGTCAATAAGGGAAAACCTCTCTAAAGAAATTCCACCTGAAACCAGAGCAGCGGTTAAGGGCGAAATGTATAAGTAGTTCGAATATTAGTTGCGAGATTGATGTACGGCTTCTCTCCAATTTTTAGCGTATTGGGAAAGGTTTTCCGGCTGGTAAGGGGAGACTTTTGGGTTGCTCTCCTGTTGAAAGTCAGAATGCCACTGCGTGATGAGAAAACAGCCCTCGGTTACACCGTTTCCTCGGTTTTGGATGCGTAGTTTTCTTTCAGGTTTAAGGGCTGCAATTAGGCCGCAGAGAACAAAATTTGAAGCGAAACTGCCCTCAACAAGAATGTCACTTTCAGAGTCGGAGTTAAGTCTATTCAAAATATCCGTGACCATTAAAGCTGAATAAAGTGTGGCTGCAGCTTTACCGTTGATCTCTATGGGCCCGTTCTCAAATAATATGCGTCCTGTATTGTTTGGATATGGCCCGGTGCCTTGACAAAATGAAGGCAAAATAAACGTATTCGAATCTATTATCCTTTGAATGTCTTTATTTGTAAATGTTGTTGCAATGTCAGTGTTAAAGCGCTCGCAAATTAGACCAAATTCACGTCCCCCCATGTAGCGAGCTGTGACAAGGGCTGATCCTTCGGCGTCGACATTTATAAGCATATCTTGCGCTGGATCTAAGCCGTCGATGCTTGCCTGGGAGTCCATTGCGATCGTCCAAGTGCCGGACGAAATTACGGTAGGTCGAATGTCTTTGGGTTTTCTCATTGTAGGAAGATATCCTGCATTGCTGTCGTGGATGCCAGGGTAAATGACGCAATCCTCGTTCAGCCCGGTTTGCGCGGCAAGCTCAGGCTTAACTTTGCCTAAAGGCTCCCACGCTTTTGACATTGGAGGAAGTGCATATTGTAATCCCATTGCCTCAAGAAGTTTTGATGGGGAATTCGTTTTAATATTCCACAAATCTGTATGGCATCCCAAGGATGTTACTTCGGATGAAAATACCCCCGTTAAGCGCCAAGCCCAGTATTGGGGATATAAAAGTAAAACCGCGGTTTGTATTTGCTCAGCAGATAACAATTGACATTGCCAATGAAGTTGTTTGCCCAAATTAAGCCCTACGGGAAGCTCTGGGCTCCCAGTAATGTCAAATGATGGGCGTAAAGCTTTATAATCAGGAAGGTCATCCGGGTAGGCCTCAAATTCATAATCCATTATGGGGAGCAATAATTCTGAAGTTTTTGGGTCAACCAGTGCGGCAGTCGCTCCATGCGTAGCAATACTGATAGATGTTATATAATGATTTGCCGCTAATTCGGAGAGCTCAACGATAAACCACATCCAGATATTGTTGATGTCATGACTTGCATAAGGTTGAGTTTCCTTGACCTTGTTAGACGTTCGGTTTTGATAAAGTTGTGCCCCCGCCGAGTCCAAAAGCGTGATTTTGACGTGGGTTTTACCAATATCGAAAACCAAAACTGTAGGGTCGTTAGGATCCATTTCTTCGGACCTTCATTTCATGAGCTGATGGTGCGTAAATCTGATTTGAAGTTACTGCTAACACAGGCATTCGATCATAGCTTATATCAGCTTATATCAGAAGTGACTAATTATGCAATAAAATGATTGAAATTGAGTGGCGTGAGCGTTAGTCATGATATTGAACAGAGCTAATCCATTTGGGTAGTTTATTTCAAGCCTTCGCATTGAACAGGAAATTTTATGTCCGCTAAGTTAAAGAGCCTTTGGGATGACAAAAAAGCGAAGAGAATGACCGCGCCCGAACGGTTGAAATACCGTTCAAATTTATTGGGCTCTGATTTACGTGTTACAAATTTCGGCGGGGGGAATACCTCGGCGAAGCTCCGTCAGAAAGACCCTTTGACAGGAAAGATGGTGGATGTGATGTGGGTTAAGGGCTCTGGCGGAGATTTGGGTTCAATCAAATTAGATGGTTTCTCGACCCTTTACCTTACAAAGTTACGCGCGTTGGAGGGTTTGTATAGAGGCCTGGAACATGAAGACGAAATGGTCGGTTACCTCCCGCATTGTACATTCAACTTAAATGCCCGAGCAGCCTCCATTGATACGCCTTTGCATTCCTTCATTCCTCATAAGCACGTTGATCACATGCATCCGGATTCTGTGATTGCAATTGCGTGTACAAAAAATTCAAAAGCACTTACCAAGAAGGTGTTTAATGGCAGGCTGGGGTGGTTGCCTTGGCAGCGTCCGGGCTTTGACCTTGGTTTAAAGCTTGGCGAAATGGCCAGCGCTAATCCAGATATGGAAGGAATCGTGCTCGAAGGGCATGGATTATTCAGTTGGGGGGATAGCTCAAAAGAGTGCTACCTGAAAACTTTGGAGATTATTCAATTAGCAGCTGATTGGCTGGCTAAAAATAATAAGAAAGCGGCTTTTGGGGGCGTAAAATACGGAAAATCATTATCGCCTTCCGTGCGACGTGATGTTGCCGGGGCATTAATGCCCATTATTCGTGGTAAAATTACGGGTGACCAAATGAAAATTGGACACTTTAATGACTCTGATGAAATTTTGCAGTTTGTAAATTCTAAAAACCTTAAGCCTCTTGCGGCTTTGGGAACGTCTTGCCCGGATCATTTTTTGCGGACGAAAATCCGTCCTTTAGTCATTAATTTTAAACCTACAGCCAAAGACCGAGGCAAGGAAATTGAAAAAGTCATTTCCGGCTTGGACGATCAACTCGAAGCCTATAGAGAGGATTATAGGGGGTATTATGAGCGCTCAAAGCGCGAGAGTAGTCCTGACATTCGTGACCCAAATGCCGTGGTTTATCTAATTCCCGGGGTGGGTATGATGACCTTTGCAAAAGATAAAGCAACGGCCCGTATTGCAGGCGAGTTTTACGTGAATGCTATTAATGTCATGCGCGAAGCCAATGGAGTCGATAAATATATAGGTCTGCCAGAGCAAGAAGCTTTTGACATCGAATATTGGTTATTGGAAGAAGCTAAACTTCAACGCCAACCCAAGCCTAAATCATTAGCCGGACGTGTCGCATTTGTTACAGGTGGGGCAGGAGGGATCGGCTCAGAGACGGCGTTTAGGCTACTGCGTGAGGGGGCGTGCGTTATGCTCGCCGATATTGATGCGAGAGCCTTAAAGGCTAAGGAAAAAGAGCTTTCGGAGGCATTCTCGCCTGATGTTGTTCGGTCTACATTATGCGATGTGACCGAAGAAAAAAGTGTGATGGCAGCCATATCTGATTGCTCAACCGAGTTTGGTGGTATGGATATCTTAGTGTCCAATGCTGGAATTGCGAGTTCGGCACCGTTGGAAGATACGTCATTGAAGCTTTGGAACCGAACCATGGATATTCTGTCGACGGGATATTTTTTGGTGTCCCGTGAGGGTTTTAAGGTCATGAAGGCCCAAAACATCGGCGGGAGTATTGTTTTCGTCGCCAGCAAAAATGGACTGGTCGCATCACCAGGTGCCTCAGCATATTGCACAGCCAAAGGTGCAGAAGTTCAGCTTTCCCGCGCTGTGGCGCTCGAGGGCGCACCGCTGGGCATAAGGTGTAATGTTGTGAACCCCGATGCGGTTCTTAAGGGCTCAAAAATATGGAATAGTGGATGGAAAAAAGAACGGGCTGACGCCTATAAAATGTCGGAGGTCGAATTAGAGGACATGTATCGTCAGCGGAGCTTGTTAAAGCGGTCTGTCTTCCCTGAAGATATTGCGGAGGCTGTTTACTTTTTTGCAGCTGATACATCTTCAAAGTCTACGGGCAATATTATCAACGTAGATGCTGGACATGCGCCTTCATTTACGCGTTAAGCTCGTAAACAGAACATAAGAAAGCAGGAAGATGATTAATCAAAGCAGAATTGCTGAAGCAAACGCCGCGCTTGAAGCCGACGTTAAAAGTGATTTTGACGCTTTAGGGGCTCAATTATCCCGACGTGGCATTGCTATTGAAGGCGTGCTGGAAAAAGCCATAAACTTTAAAGTAGCGGTCCCTAGTTGGGGGGCAGGAACAGGCGGTACGCGATTTGCGCGCTTCCCAGGAAAATCCGAACCGCGAAATATCTTTGAAAAACTTGAAGATTGCGCTGTAATCAATCAACTGGTTCGGATTACCGGAGAGGTTTCTCCGCATTTTCCTTGGGATGTCGTAGAGGATATGGCTCGAGTGAAGTCCGTAGCTAATGCTCATGGACTGACTTTTGGTCCTGTGAATTCGAACACCTTTCAAGATCAGAGAGGGCAAATGCATTCATATAAATATGGAAGCTTGTCACATTCAGATGAATCTACGCGTGATCAGGCGATTCGCCATAATATAGATTGTATAGAGTGGGGAAAATCCATTGGGTCCGAAATTCTCACAGTATGGGTTGGGGATGGAAGTAACTTTGCAGGACAGTCCAATTTTACGCGCCAATTCGAACGCTATCTCATATCAATGGAAGAGATATATAAAGAACTCCCAGGTAACTGGCGCATGTTTATCGAACATAAAATGTTTGAACCGAGCTTCTACTCGACAGTCATTCAAGATTGGGGAAGCAATATTTTGGCGGCTCAACATTTGGGCGAGAAATGTTTCTCGCTAGTCGACCTTGGTCATCATGCTCCGAATGTGAATATCGAAATGATTGTTGCCCGCCTTATCCAATTTGAAAAATTGGCGGGGTTCCATTTCAACGACAGTAAATATGGTGACGATGATTTGGATAGTGGATCATTGCACCCATTCCAGCAATTTCTGATATTCAATGAATTGATTGATGCTGAACGTCGAGGCGCTAAAAAATTCCGTCCTGAATACATGCTGGACCAATCGCATAACATGACAGACCCTATTGAAAGTTTGGCGACTTCTGCGGTGGCGGTTCAGCGGTCATATGTGCAAGCCCTATTAATAGACCGTGCTGAACTTGAAGTTTATCAAGATGAAAACGATGCAATGATGGCAAGTCAGTGTTTGAAGGTCGCCTATCAAACAGATGTGACTCCAATATTGAATATGGCAAGGTTTAAAGCAGGCGGTGCCATTGATCCCATTGGCTTTTATCGCTCGCTTAACTATAGAGACAGTCTCGAAAAGAAAAGACCAGCGAGTGCTAATCCATCTTCGGGCATCGTATAATATATGTTACCTGGCCGCCTGTCTGATTGCCTAAATGTTGAAGATTACCGTCGTGCAGCAAAACGCCGGGCGCATAAAATGGTATTCGATTATATTGATGGTGGCTCTGATGATGAGGTCACGAGGTTTGAAAACCACACAGCCTTTAATGATTATCGACTTGCCCACCGCGTTCTTTCAGGTGTTGATAAGCCCGATATGTCTGCGACGATTTTGGGGCAAACAATAGATGCCCCATTTATATTGTCGCCGGCGGCGGGAAACCGCTTGTTTCATACCGACGGGGAAATAGGGCCTGCGAAAGCGGCAGACTCTGTAGGAACCGTCTATTGCCTATCAACACTGTCTTCTCGATCAATCGAAGAGATTGCAGCACTTACAACAGGGCCGAAATGGTTCCAGCTTTATGTCTGGAAAGATAGAGTGCTCGTTAAAGAGATGTTGGACCGCGCTAAATCGGCGGGATATTCAGCTTTAATCCTAACCGTCGATTTTCCTATAACAGGCAATCGTGAACGCGATCCTCGAAATGGGTTTACCATCCCGCCAAAACTTGGGCCTAAACAGGTTTGGCACGCCATGAATGCGCCGCTTTGGGCACTTGATTATGTGACTAAGCCGAGTGTGAAATATGCTAATCTTGCAGAAGATACGAGTGCTGTTAGCCTGAATGAATTTGTCGCGCAGCAACTGAGTGCAGATTTTTCTTGGGATGACGCTGAGTGGCTTCTCGGGGAATGGAATGGTCCTGCGCTGATTAAAGGCATTGCGAGATCAGATGATGCAAAACGCGCTATTAAAACGGGTTTTGAGGCTATCTCACTTTCCAATCACGGTGGGCGGCAACTCGATAGTTCTCCCGCACCTATCCATTGCGTGCAAGAGGTTCGACAAGCTATTGGCGGCGATGCTGAATTGATTGTTGATGGAGGCATTCGGAGGGGCACAGATGTACTTAAGGCTTTAGCTTTAGGGGCCGATGCCGTAAGTTTTGCCCGGCCTTATTTATATGGCCTAGCGGCTTTCGGGGCAAAAGGGGCTATCCAAGCTGTCCAGCAGATAAGAGATTCAATCCGGCGAGACATGATTCTAGCAGGCGTTTCGGGCATTGACGAATTAGATGAAAGTTTTATTCGGCTTACTAAATAGAGTGCTATTTGCTTGCCACAGCTAATTCGTTGGTCATACTAGGCGTTAGTATGGGGAGTATAATAGCCGCCCATCAAAGAATTTATCGTCACAAGGGTAGGGATACATGGCCGTCTCCGAACAAAACAATGTGAATGCGGAAGATGAAAAGCTTTATATTCATGAGCGTTGGAGCCGTATTGTTGATATGTTGCATGTAACGAAGGTGACTTCGGTCGAGCAATTTTCAACGGCTTTGTCAGTCTCGCCCGCCACAATCCGAAGAGACCTTAATGAATTGCATTCGGAGGGACGTCTGCGCCGCGTAAGAGGCGGAGCGATCGCTGCTGAACCAAATACGGCCCTTGGAGATCCCTATTTCGGGCTCTCTGGGCAATTGCATCAGGAAGACACTCTCGCGGTGCATATCAAAGAAAAGCGAGCTATCGGTGAAAAAGCCGCTTCAATGATAGACGATAATGATTCTATCATAATCGATGGTGGCTCAACAACGGTATTTATGACTCAGCATATCAAGGCGAAGAACCTTATGGTGCTCACGACATCTATACCAATAATGAACTCATTATTGGGACGGCCCAAACTTCGTATTTTGATTGCCGGTGGTGAAGTGTTTCAAGAGCAGGCTCTTGTTTTGGATCCCTATAGTCATGGTATTGTCGATAAATTTTCTGCTACGAAACTCTTTATTGGTGCCCAAGCTGTCACGGCGCGGGGCCTTATGCAAACAGACCCTCTATTAGTTCAAAATGAGCAGCAACTTATAAGCAGAGCAGACGAGGTTATACTGTTAGCGGACAGTTCTAAGTTTGCAGCCAAGGCAAGCCTTTCTGTTTGCGGCTTGGACGCTATTGATACTGTTGTAACCGATTCAGGCCTTTCTAAAGAAGCCCGTAAGATGCTGAGCGAACATGACATTAATATCGTTATCGCAAACTAAATTTTTCTATAGCCGGTATAGTTGATGTAGAAACTGTTTATATTTACGTTAGATTTACAACTATACTTTTTAGCTCATCACTATTTGCACCGACCATTACTTTAATGACGCCAGGCTCCAGAAGGAGTTTCCCATCTGCATCATAAAAGCCAAAGTCTTCTGGCCTGAGGGTGAACTCTACTTTCCGCTCTTCGCCGGGTTCCAACCCAATTTTTTGAAATCCACGAAGTAGTTTTATGGGCCGGGCGCGGCTAGCGACTTCATCTCTGATATAGAGTTGGACGACCTCTTGACCGAAACGACTTCCGGTGTTTTTTACATAGGCTGTTACCTTAATTTCATCATCCACGGAGACTTTTTCGCTTTGAACTTGCGGAGCGCTTACATCAAAGCTTGTGTAAGTCAGTCCATGTCCAAAAGAGAACAAGGGGGTGGAATTTGACGCCACGTAATTTCGGAAACGCCCTGTGGGTTGCTGGTAATAAAACCCTGGAATTTGCCCGACATTTCGAACCAATGTAACCGGTAGTTTACCGCTAGGATTCACGTCGCCAAAGATTAGCCTTGCGAGGGCATGACCCCCTTCTTCACCGGGATAGAAGGCATCGAGTATAGTCGGGCATTCTTTCGCGAGGAATTCCGGGGATAAGGGACGTCCGTGTATTAAGACAGCTACCATGGGCTTACCGGTCTTAGAAAGCGCTTGGATAAGCTTGTTCTGATCGCCGAATAAATCAATGTCATCTCGATCGCCACGAGAGTCGCCCGCAAAATAGGCTTCTCTGGCAGTATGTTCATTACCGCCAACCGCTAATATTATTGTATCGGCGGTTTTAGCCATAGCAGCAGCTTCGGTTATCAGTTTACGGTTGTCGTCTTCAGATGCAAACCTAGCGGTGTCATCGGCATCTGTTTCGATTTCATTATTGCCCTCACCGCCAACCGTGATTTTACTGCCGGGGGCATAGAGCACCTCAATGTCGCGGGCAGATGCATAGTCCCGTATACCTTCGAGCAGGCTAACGCCCTGATGAGGTTTCGGAGAATAACCGCCCAGATGCACCGAGGCAGCATTAGGCCCGGTAACCAAGATACGCTGTTTTTTCTCTGGGTTCAGTGGCAAAACATTGCCTTCATTCTTTAAAAGAACCACAGATTCTTCGGCCATTTCGCGTGCAAGGGCTTTGTGTTCGGTACTGCGGGCGAGTTGTTGCGCAAGGTCAGGATTGGCCATTGGCATGTCGAATAGCCCGCATTTGAATTTTGCACGCAAGATACGTTCTGCTGCGCGCCGTACAAAGGTCTCGCTGACCATGCCGTCGCGCACGAGTTGTGGAAGCATCATATAGACACCATTATTTGCAAGCTCGATGTCAACGCCGGCCTTCAGCGCCATAATGGCTGCTTCGGCTTCTGATCCCGCTACACCGTGCAGACTATAAATCCGGCGTATATCGTCCCAGTCGGAGACAACATATCCATCAAATCCCCAATCCTGACGCAATGTGTCATCCAAAAGCTCAATGTCTGCATGGGCGGGAACGCCGTCAATTTCTCCGTGGGAGGCCATGAGGCCGATCGCGCCGGAGTCCTTCACGGCTGTTCTGAAAGGAGCGAGAGTCACATTTTGAAGTTCAACAGGCCCGATGTGCGAGGGCGCAAAATTACGGCCACCGATACCTTGGCCATAGCCCGCAAAGTGTTTCACGCTTACGGCCATTTTATCGCTATCTAGGTAATCGGACTTTTCACCTTGTAAGCCGTTAATAATGGCATTTGCGGATGTCGAAATGACATAAGGGTCTTCGCCCCAAGTTTCCTCAGAGCGTCCCCAGCGCGGGTCTGTGCAGACATCAATATTAGGGGAGAAGCACGCTTGGGACCCCCGTGATCGGGCTTCCGCTGCTGTGGCGCTGAAAACCTTTTCGACTAATGGTGGATTAAAGGCGCAGGCCATAGCGATAGCTTGCGGAAATTGAGTGGCCCCTGTCGCCAATAAGCCATGAAGACATTCTTCGAAAATAAAAGCAGGGATACCAAATCTACTGCGCTCCATGACCGCCTCTTGCAGTGCTATGACAGCCAGCGCATTTTCTGCGGGCCCGGCATCAAGACTGGCGGAATAGACGCCGCCAATTCCAAATTCAAAATAGGGATGTTTCGACTGAAAAGTGTCTGGGTCGGCCATGACGTCAGCGGCACGCGGGCAGTTTAACTGTGCGGCAGCTTCTTCAAGAGTCATTTGAGAGATAAGGGCTTTTGCACGTTCGGTTGGCGAAAAAGAGGCGTCCCTGAAATCAATTGTGGACGCGGAGTCCGCCGTCTCGCCCGTTGAGCATGCGGTAGAGGAAAGGGCAGTCGCGCCCGCGCCAACGGCCCCGAGAGTCTTTAAAATATCGCGTCTGTTCATTGTATTGTTTCCCCTTTGCTTGGATTAGAGTTTTCATTCTCTTCCTGTAAGATAGCAGGCATGTGACTGCTGAGCGTCAGGTAGATTGCGTCCATGATAAAGCCATCTTCGCGCATTGAAAATTCTAAACGGTGTGCGCCTGCGGAGGGCACATCTATCCATATTCCGCCTATGACCCCGCAATGGTCTTCAATTGTCCGTTGACGGCTATCCCAAAACCACTGGTTGCGGCCCGGGCAATACTGCATTCGTGCGCCGCTTTCAGGCCAGTCTCCGTTCAAACCAACATGGACACTGTTATCTTCGCTGCCTCTACTAAATGTACGGACCCAAACGTACCACCGACCAGCCATAGGGAATTCGACATTATATGATATCACCGCCATTTGGCCGGGTTTATCTGTAAAGTTTTCTCCGCGGATAAGGCGGTCGTCATGGGTCAGTCGCGTGTCGGGCGTAATGGCAATATAATTTCCTGTCCCCGGCGCTATGCTTTGCCAATCTGCGGGGCAGTCCTGCTGTCGGCACCATTTTCGTTTACTCGTGAGACGTTGAGCGACGAAATCTTCCGCTTCGACGCGAATGTCATTGTCCGAAGAACGTGTCACCATAATAGTCCATTGTCCACTACCGCCCGGTGGTGGGTCACCGAGTGAGACTGCTGACGGTCCTTGCCGTCTGCGATTGCGACTAGTGATAGAGCTCGCGCCGCCCATAACGTAAGGCTTCGACCCAATTTGTAACTCCCCTCCCATGTCCCGGTCATACCAATCAACTACATATTTGCCCTGCATCCCCGCAAGCCGGAGCTGAACATCCTCGGCACCTGGAACGATAATGTAAAATTCGCCCGGATTAGCAAAGACATAGTCGTCGGTGGCGACGGTCACATCATCGTTTGCTCGCATGTCCAAGGCTTTTGCGCCCACATATTTTTGATAGAAATGTAAAGCGTGCTTTCCGCCCCGCCAAAGACTTGCTCGTGTGCGGTGATCCTGACAGTCTAAATCGCTACACCCCGTTTTATATCCATAATAAGCTTCGACACCACTAGCGCCGGCCGTCAGGGCATTCCAGAGCCCATCGCGCAGGAATTTTTCGGCGGGAATGGTAATCTCCCGCTTTGAGGGCAGCAATGCGTCAGGGTAATCAATATCAACTGTTGCGCCGCCATCTGCGCGGCCCGGCTCGTCATAAGATAAAACTAAATTTTTGCCTGAAAGTTTGACAGTGTTGGCCCAGCCTACGACGTCGCTCCGAAGGTCTGAGTAGTCATCCTGACGACCCTGCAGGCTCAACCCGTTTAAATCGGAGTTAGCGCCTAGAAATGGACGATAGCGTTCCTTCTGGTCGGGGTAGCTGTGCAGAACGATAGGGTGATTATAGATATTATAAGCCGCAATATATTTTTTAATATGACGAATATCGCCGGGATGCTGGACGTTCTCCTCTCCTATGTTCCAACTCAGTGCCAGCATATGCCCGAAACGTGCCATCATCTCTCTAATATAGAGCTTTCGCGTCCGTCCAAGCGAACTGTCATCCATAAATAAATTGTTCTCTGTTTCCTGGAGTTTGAAATGCAAATGGATGCCAAGCGCATCAGCATATAAAAATGTTCGCTTCCATTGTTCCAATTTGGAAACGTCAAACCTGTCTTGAATAACGCCAGACGTCCATTGCTCTTTTGGCTTCATAGAAGCATATTCATCCGTATCAACAGCCAAAAGGTGAGGGAAGACATTGCGGTCATCTCCGCCAGTATTCCAGAGTAACATTGAAACAGAATTCGCGCCTGATTTTGCAAGATATTCGAATGTGCCTAATATGCTTTTTCCTTTTTTATTTTTCCAAAGAAAAGGCTGGCCTGCCGCCGTAAAATCTCTTTGGTGGGTGTTCCAGTCTTTGCGAAAGCCTTTGTAATTCGGCGTGGCGTCAAAATCAGAATAGGCTAACATGTTTTCTGGAGCATCCGGACCAAATTTGAAAAATAAACTATTATCGCCAGAATAACGGTAATATTGCTCACCCGTATAAGAGAGGATACCCCTCGCTGTGATCGGATCATGGGATTGACGGTCAATTGAAAATGTACCTTCAAGCCCGTCACCTTCCACAGGAGTCCCAGCGGGATTCCGAATGGCAATATCCATGCCTTTGCGGAACCGTGCGGCCCATTTATAGTTCCCAAGCTCTGAGGGAATAAAATGAGCGCGCCAAACACTGCCCGATGTGCAGCCTGTATTGGCAGCATCGCCGCAAGCCGCGAAATACCCTGGAACGGCCCACGTTTTACTACCCTTTGAAATTATCCAATCAAGACGTACATCTGAAAATGGATTGATCTCGCCGCGCTCATCTAAGTTGGGGCCTTCTATTGTTAACGTCATTCGCTCAAAGAGGGCGCCCGTACTCTCAATTTCATGAGCCAAGGCTTTGGGGGCCGTTAGCATCAAAAAAATAATGAATAAACCGGCCAATGTTTTCGATTGTATATGGCGCTTCATTTCACTCTCAATTTTATGAGTATTTTCTTATTTGCTGGGCTGCGTTTCAAACCTGCTACTCACTCGTGCATTCGAGAGGGGTCAACACCCACAGTACCCCCAAGGTTCCGCATATCCTAATATGACCATTTATGCAATAAAATGATTGAAAATGACGTATTTGTTACTACTGTTGGTTTGGGAAATTAAAATTGCGACGACAATTTGGGCTAAGCGTTGATTGCGGCTGCTAAGCGGTAAGTGCCCGAATGCATAAGGAAATTTGGTATGGGTAGAATATGTATAGGTCTAATAAGCTGCACATTCATATTGTTGTCGGGCTGTTCACCCCGCATATCAAACAGCGTTGTCAGCACACCCTATTTTGCTGAAAATGGATTCGGAGAGGGCGTTGCAGTTGTGCAGCATCCTGCAGGAGAGCATTTAAACGGGGTCACTTATGTAGCTTATCAAGGCCCCAATGAAGACCCCTATGTGGCTGCCTATGACCACCCGACAGAGAGATGGAGTGGGCCATTTAAAGCTGGTACCAGCATCTTAGGAAAAGATCCGACCAAGAAAATCGATAGCCATGGGAAACCCACTATGATTATCGACGATGAGGGCTATATCCACATTTTCTATGGAGGGCATGGCGGTGATAAAACTCTCCATGGTGAGAATTCCTTGGGTGGACACCATTCAGGTGAAAATCGTCATTCCGTTTCACAAATGCCCTTTGATATCACGAGCTGGAAATATCTGAATAATGTGCCCCCTTTTGGCACTTATAATCAGGCCATCAAAATGGATAATGGTGATATCTATCTGTTTTACCGCCATGGGGCGCATCGCAGTGATTGGGTTTATCAAAAGTCAGTCGATAACGGACTTACATTTGAAGAACCTGTCTCATTTCTGAAGTCAAAGCGCCGAAGTGATGATATTGGCAACGATAGCTGGTATGCCTCTGTGTCTAAGGGGGTAAACGACGAAATTGTAATTGGGTTTGACTATCATTATTGTTGGGACAGAGGTGCGCCGCGCAATGATCGGGGCGGACATTCAACAGAGCGCAAAAATCTGTATTTCGCCAAGTTTAGTACAAAAGATAAGGTTTGGACGAATGTCATGGGTGAGAGCCTATCAATTCCAATAACTAAAGAGATAGCGGATCAAAAAGCGTTGGCCGTAGACACTGGGGAGATGTGGACCTTTAATGGTATTACCAAAGTGGATGCAAGCGGGATGCCGCACATTAACGCCTATATTGGCGAAGATATAGGGTGGCAAATTGGCGGGCCTAAACACGCAAGCTACTTTGCTTGGGACGGAAATAGCTGGGTGGGGGATGTTAAAAGTGGTCTGCCTATTGGCCGAGGAGATTTTTTGGTTGACGGTCAAAATATTCGATTTCTCCTTAGCGGCGTTGATCTTGAGACAGACAAAACCAAAGTGCGCTGGTGGAATAGTCAAGACTCAGGATTGAGTTTTACGCCGGAAGACATTCTTTTGGAATTTGGTGATTTTGAAGGAAAGCCGAGTGCCGCGATGGCCGGGCGGCCAAAATCATTAAGTAACCTTGATAGCCCTGGCTCAGCCGCTAGTGCTTTTATTCGAAATGCCCATCCAGATGCGCGCATTATTATTGCCGAAAAACCTAAAAAATCAGAATGGCGTCGTATGTATTTGGTTGGCGATAAGGGGCCCATAAACCGATCGCGAAATAAGCCGTAGCAAAGAACTGCCTTTATTTATGTTTGAAAAATGTCGGTAAAATTTGAAACCTAAATTCACTTTACCTCATTTCCTGAATAAGCAGGCAGGAAAATTATTGACAGAGACCTGGGTGATATGAAGTGAACTCCTTTTCTGGTTGGTCTTTTAAACTTCTCAGGCAATCTTTGTGATGCCAGACTTGTTTCGGGTATCCTCGCCTCGCTGAAGATGGCTCACTGTTCAATATTGCTATCGAGATTTGTCAATGTATTGCTCGCAGCAATATCGACATTAGAGGAGGGAATCAAACCTACGATGCCATCATGACTTTCAACTATAATGCCAACAGTTGTCGATGCGTCAGCGCGTTCACCCTCTACGCCGATAATTTGATTGCCTTCAACCGTCCCATTCGTGGTACCCTCGATAACAATACCTTCGTAGCGTGAGTACCTCACGGGGTTGTTTTGCATTGATACGCGGGCGCCGTGGTTTCGAATGATATTGTTGGATATTGTCACGTTATTGGCAGATTCGATTTGAATCCCGCGCTGAGTGCCATTCAGAACATTGTTGGTGATCACAACGGGGTCGACGATCCGTTCAACTGTCTGACTGTTTGTATCACGGAGCGGCTGACTTAGCGACTCCACGGCTAGAGCCCGGACAACGTTGACGAAAACATTTCCTTCCATGGTAATGTTTTGAGCGCCGCGCTTCGTGGCAATTCCGTCAAACCCTCCATAGAAAAAATTATTCTTCAAGTTATAATTGCCACCTAAAGACGCGTCATAGGGAGCAGCTGACATGTAAATGCTGGCATCGCGAATGCCTAAAAATGTGGAGTTTTCAATCAAAGCTGAGGCGGTTCCCATCACAAACACACCGCTATCACCACCTGCGTTGCGCCATGTGTCGTTTTCACTGTCAATCGCAGCCGACGTCTCTGGATTTGCAAAATAGGCCGTGCGGTTTGCTTGCGTTATCGGCGCGGCCACGATTGTGATGCCGTTTATGGTTACGTCGCCAACCTTGGCACGAGGGCTGGTGCCCCCCGTTGCGCCGCGGATTGACAGTCCATCAGTTGTGCCAGCTACAGGCGTGCCGACCGATGTGCCGCCAACAGATCCGCCTTGAGGAACAGTACCTGACAAATGCGCCTTAGTAATATTCAACTCTCCACCGGTCCAGCTGAAGTCGACAATTGTATCGCCGCCGCAAAAGTCGGTAAAGCTTCCATTTGTTGTGTCAAAATCGATGATATCTGAATTGACATTGGGGCCGGCAACAAAAATTGCTCCTGTTGCGACGATAGCGAAGTCTTTATTGTGAATGGTGACAGATACTCCATTTGAGTCGTCAATATTATAGGTCCCCATCGGAATAGTCAGCGTATCACCCTTGGAGGCCGCTTCTTGGAGCGACGTCATGATGGCGGCTGTATCATCTAAGCCGTCGTTCGGTATGGCCTGCCAGCCGGCGGTTCCATCACATAGCCCGCCGGTGGCCGCAAATGTTTCAGGAGGAGGAGGAGGGGGGGGCGGCGGTGGCGGAGGTGGAGGGCTTTGAACTGGCGCGGGAACCGGCGCACTCGAACTGCTTCCACCGCATGACGCTAAGGCGAAACATACGCTCAAAGTGGCGGCAATGTGAACGTAAGTCTTGATCGAGTATGTCATTAAACTCTCCCAGCGAATTTTTTAAGCAAATTAAATTTGGGTTTACCTTGCAAAAAAACTATAATGAGGCTCTCGTAAAGTTTTCATCATTATAATGCAATAATAATCAATAATAATCATTTTGGCGCATGGATTGAATGGGCGATCTATACTTGCGAGTGTTGCAAAAAAAATTAAAGATTGGGCCGAATTTATAATCATATTGATCTTCAGAGTTGTCTTTTGGTTGGAATGCCTCTTGGACACAATCAATTCTTTTTCCGTCGAAAAACAAAGCGGCGTCCGTTATTTTCACTTCTTTTTCCAGATTAATCAGCGGCTCTTTATGGGTTGATGAGTGGTTATTGGCTGCACATGCCACAAGTAAGAGCATAGTCGTGCAAAATCCGAAAAACTGTTTAAAATTTCCCATAATTAGATATTTTCCTTATTCCTATTTTAACCACTAAAACCACCTCTGGGTTTCACGCCTTGGCTTTTCATTAAAAAAGGTGACTATGAATACCTGAAGGCTTTACTCTGATGGGCTAATTAACGTAACCGGACCTAACAGGCCCGAAGTTTGCAAGACACGTTTTTCTTCCGTTGCAAAGAAATTAAAACCTGTAAACGTAACGCGCTCACTCTCCGGAGGTGGCTCATTATCATTTATCCAGGAAACAGTATCTCCCGTCATCTTATAGCCACTGGTGTCGGGCAGATATTCGTCGCCAATAAGTCGGTTCACCCATGTATTGGTTACGTCAATTTCTAAAGTGTTGGACCCGGCCTTAATCGCATCAGCTATATCAATGGCGAATGGAGGCTTCCAAAGCGTTGCAAGTTTTTCTCCATTCAGGGCAATTTCTGCAATCTGCTGCACCTCACCCAAGTCAAGATATATCGGACGGCCTTTCTCAAGATCACCGGGCTTAATCACAAAGGCCTTTGAATATCGTACCGTTCCGGAAAAATGTTTGATTCCGTCTGCCTGGTGATCTTTCCAGTTAATCAATTTCTCAAAGTTTACCTGACCAGGGCCACTCCATTCCGGATCAAATTCAACTGACCACTCCCCTTCCAGCTCTCTTGTGTTTTGAGCGTGATGTTTTTGTACTTTGTGTTGGAAGATATCATTTATCAGATCAGAATAAGTCCCATCATATTCGGGCACATCATTGTCTCTGCGTATAAAAACAAAACGGGATCCGTAAGGCTCTAACAATAATTGCGTTTTTGTGTGGTCATTGGCCTGCGTGAAATCCGATATTTTTTCGACGCTTCCGTCATTTGCGTTCCATATTTCGGGCTGTCCACCCGCGCTTCTCATATCCACATTAAGCTGCACAAATTCAGCTTTATCATTATAGAAAAAATATAAATCATTTTCACCAATGCGGCGTTGCGCAAATAACTTAACGGGATCGCCATCAATTTTTAAGGCTGGCTGATAGTCCAGCAATGCGATGGCCTGATCAAGTGAGGTTGCAACAATAAAGCCCTTTCCGACCTGACGTTTTTCCTCGAATGAGTCTCCCCAAAGCGCACCCACAATCGTCTGAAACTCACTCGCTTTTTCCCATTCGCTATAGCCAATAACGTTTTTCGGTTTGTGGCTGATTATGGTTGCCCCCGCCTCAACCAAATCACGTATACGACTTAGCGTTTCCATGGTCAGATATTCAGGCCTGTAAAGTTGTAGAGCTTTATATCGCGTGCCTTCAGGTAAGACCAACCATCCATCTTCGACCCGAATGCGATTAACAAGAACGTCAGTATTGACGTAATCATAATTATGTCCATCGGGAACACCGGTATTATTTTTATTCCCAACGGCTTTCGGGGCCATATCCCCTAAGTGAATTAGAAAATCAGATTCGGGTACGCCCTGCTGAAGGAGATATGATCCACGCGCGAGATATTTAAACCATTCAACCCCGCCATTCTCCCACCATGTTTGTGTACGATCAATGTGAGAGCCAATACTGTCCATCGTCATACCAGGTTTGACATGAATGTTAGGCTGGTGAGCATAACGATGGAACATGGTCTCATTAATGCCGCGCGCCCAAATCTTATCACCATAATGTTTGTAAAAATAAGGATGTCCTTTCCAATTCACCGTATTTATCGATGTGAAGGACTCCGCTGAAATAATATTCTTTCCGTAAATACGCGCTGATGATATCGCGGCACTGACGCGGCCCGGATACTCTTCATCACGAACCCAAAACTCACCCATCAACCTGTCAGCTTTGCCACCGGCCTCGAGCTCGTCAAACGGACCCCAGCCATAGGGCTCAATATACGATTCCATTCCGTATTTTTTTGTCATTTTGGTGAATTCACCAAAGTAATTTGTCACCATGAGGTCGGACAAATGGCGTCTAAATTCTTGAAGGATTGCACCGCTATGTTCCGGTGATTCAATGACGCGCCCTGTTAAAAGCGGGAGCCATGGGATAATATCGTAACCGAATTTTTGCTCAAAGGTGTCCTCAATGCCGGTCGTCCAGTTTTGTCCGCCCATCTCATAACTATCGATTTCAGAAAACTTGAGAGAGGTATAGCCTTTGGTTTGCGCTTCCTTGGCAATTTTGCCGACATATTGTTCAAAGTGAAATTGCAAAGCGACCGGATCAAATTTGTCACATTCTAATCCTGTACCTTCAACTGTTGCAGGAATATTTTTAGCACCTGTGCTGGTATATCCAAAACGTAATAGACGCCAGTTTCCTTCAGGAACGTTTACGCCCTCTTCAGTGATATCACCCCGATTTAAAATCCTGACATCTTTTGCCTTGGTTATGGCATCCGGGCGTGTTTCCGGCTTTAGGGTCAGACGCCCTCGTTCCATCGCATTCATCGAGAGCCAGTGGTCAAAACGAGGGACAGACCATAAATCGAAGCGCTTAAGGCCAATCGGCTTAGTAAAAACAAACCGAAAATATCTCGCCTTAACACCTTCAAACTCGTGACTAAACGCCCATGTTCTGGCGCCAGTGCGCGGGCGTCTCAGTTTTTCTTCAGCCACTTCAAAATTAACACCATCATCAGATATAAGCAAAGATGCATCTCCGTGGCGAGCGGGTGTCTCTATTTGTAAGCTCCGTAGAGTTGTGGGCTGTTTAAGTTCGAACTGAACCCAGTAATTATTTTCAGTGTTTTCGGTAAAGACGAGTTCCGTATCCCAATTGTTATCTTGCAAAAGGGCTGTATCAAGGGTGGGATCTGAACTCGTAATTTTAGGGTCATCAAATCGGTTATGACCATTGTAATCATTTGCCGGGATGGCAATTACGGCAATATCTCGATAAAACCCTTCCTCAAAGCCCGGTTGTTTTGGCATGTGAGTTTTACCGCCTACAACGGCCTCCTCAGACCAACTGATACGCTTCATGGACATTTCCGGTGTAATCCATGGCCCGCCACTAGATGACCAACCATCCGCATTATGCAGCCCTATTTCCAAACCGTGCTTGTCCGCCTCACCTATAGCGTGAATAATTGTGTCATTAAATTCTTTGGTATTAAAGCGGACCGGGCCTCTTGAGGAGTAAGGCCAATTTTGACGGTGCACGTGAAATAGGATCGCGCCGCCTATTCCGGCCTCTGCCATAGCCTCAATATCTTTTGTATAGCCAGGCTTGCTCAAATTCCCGTTCATGGCATGCATCCATGTTTTCGGGTAATAAGTTTGATCAGGGGATTTGAAAGCGTTTTGCGATAATTGCTCACCCTGCGATTTGCTCGTTCCACATGACAATAAGAAAAGAATGGAAAATGTGGCGGCTATCGCAAATAACATTTTTTTGAACGTCATCATTTCCCCCACTGGATTTTTTATCCCCCCCATTTAAGCCTTCCCTCTTTTTTCGGAGGGTGACCCACCTCGTGCAAAACGAAAATGATAAAAGCTTATTGAGAGTGCTTTTCTATCCTAGACCATATGCCTTTATGCATCATTTTCAATCAAATATAGTCAAAAATAGTCGCCTCTGACTTAAAGTCAGAACTATTTGAACCCGATTGTAACATTGACTAGATTAAAAGCGTCGATTTTGCGATGTCGTTTGAGGTTAGCTTTTCCGCAATAACGCATCATTGAGTTATATCAGACGTTTAAATGTGTAAGGGTCGAATGATGATAAAATGGGGTATGATCGGGTGCGGTGATGTCGCCGAAGTCAAGAGCGGACCTGCATTTAACATAACCCAAAAGTCCAGACTTTTTGGTGTCGTATCAAGAACAGAGGCATCTGCCAAAGACTACGCGAAACGCCACACTGTTCCTCGCGTGTTTCAGACTGTATCGGATTTAATAGATTGTTCCGAGATAGACGCTGTTTATATTGCCACGCCGCCTTCTTCACATGCTGAGTTAGCACTTGAAGTGGCGCGGGCAAACAAACCATGTTGCATTGAAAAACCAATCGCCAATAATTATTCGGATGCTTTACAGGTCACCGAAGCCTTTAAGACCGCTGACGTGCCTTTATTTGTATCATATTACCGACGCAGCTTACCACGCTTTTTGACCATACGCTCTTGGATATTAGAGGGAAAGATTGGCAATGTACGTCACATCCATTGGGGGTTGATGCAGCGACCAAAACCCGAGGACATTGGTCAAAACTATGCGTGGCGAAAAGATCCTAATCATGCCCCCGGTGGATATTTTGATGACTTAGCGTGTCATGGGCTAGACCTGTTTGATTTTTTCCTTGGAGAGATCACACAGGCAAATGGTATTTCCGTTAACCAACAGGGCATTTATGATGTACCAGATTCCGTTTCTGCTAGTTGGCAACACATAGGCGACATTACTGGGACCGCTTTTTGGAACTTCTCTGGTTATGGAGATTCTGATGAAGTTGTCATTATAGGAGACAAAGGCAAGATTATCTTTTCAATATTTGATGACACCCGCCCACGATATGAAACCAAGGACGAAACTCTATCTGTTGATATAGACCACCCAAAGCACGTACAAAAATATCATGTAGAAGGTATGGTCAACCAGCTGTTAGGGCGTTCGAATTATAATTCAACGGGTGAAAGCGCCACGCGAACAGCGTGGGTGTGTGAACAAATTCTAAGTTAAAAAAGCAGGTCTTTACAAGAAGCTTTTCCTATGACCCTTCACAAGGTCTTTTAAATCTAATCATCACCTCGGATATGATTGACGAAGTTTTCAAGGACCAAACCATACTTATCCGGGCCCCATAGTTCCCATAACCTTTTGACTATAAACTAAGGTCGTTTGAATGACGTCAAATGGGTCGGCATCAATCTCTACAGGTCTGATGAGCTGCTCCAAATATTGATATCGCCTTCCAGTTTTAGCGCATCAATTTGCTTAAATTCCTCAGACGTGAATGAGAGGTTGTCTAAACTTTTTAATGAATCCGCTAACTGCTCAACCGTTCTTGCCCCAATAAGCGCCGTTGTCATGCGGGGATCCCTTAAAGCCCAGGCGATAGCCATTTGCGCCAAGGTCTGACCACGCTGCTCTGCCAAATCCGTTAGCTGACGAATAATCCCGATATTATGCTCGGTTAGCCATTCTGAACGGAAGGACGGGCTTTTCGTTGCACGCGCGCCCTCTGGCACGCCGTTAAGGTACTTCTTCGTTAAAAGGCCTTGCGCCAAAGGGGAAAATCCAATGCAACCCGTCCCTAGCTCTTCAAGCGTGTCTAACAACTCATCTTCAATCCATCTGTTAAACATAGAGTAGGATGGTTGATGGATGAATAAAGGTACATTTTCCCGCGCTAAAATATCTGCGGCTTTACGCGTTAACTCCGGCGAATATGAAGAAATGCCGACATATAAGGCTTTACCTTGACGATGTATTTGCGTGAGAGCGCCCATTGTTTCTTCCAGCGGAGTGTTAGGGTCAACGCGGTGGGAGTAAAATATATCGACATAATCCAGCCCCATTCGCTTCAAGCTTTGGTCACAACTGGCAATGAGATATTTTTTAGAACTGCCAATTCCTCCATATGGGCCGGGCCACATATCCCAGCCCGCTTTGGATGATATGATAAGCTCATCTCGGAAGGGCTTGAAGTCTGTCGCCAAAACTTTACCAAAGTTCTCTTCAGCTGACCCATAGGGCGGGCCATAATTATTGGCCAGATCAAAATGGGTTATACCTTGATCAAAAGCATATCGCAAAATCGAGCGCCCTGTTTCAAATACGTCTGCACCGCCAAAATTTTGCCAAAGACCTAGAGAAATGGCGGGTAGGAAAATTCCTGACTGGCCGCATTTGCGGTAGGTCATCGTATCGTAACGCGTCTCTGAAGGGACATATTGAGTTGGTAGAGGCATAATTTATCCTGTCATAGTTTTTATTTATTGCTGTAGTAAGTTTTTAAGAATGCAATTTAAGCCATCCGAATAGCTTTTCGGCTCTTTTGTATCCCCTATATCAAACGAAACGCTATTTGACTTAAGCAACTAACGGCTCAATCTGCGACACATCGATCGTCGCCTTCACGGCGTCTAGATGATGGTTGACCTGCATGTTCATCCAATAAGCTGGCGTTGTGCCGAAAGCCTTAGACAAGCGCAGAGCCGTATCGGGCGTCATGCGTGTTTCGCATTTCACAAGGCGTTCAATCCGCGTACGCGGAACGCCTAAGCGTTTGGCAAGCGCGATTGCGCTCATCTCAAGCGGGGTGAGATAGAGTTCTTTTAGCACTTCGCCGGGGTGCATTGGGTTTTGTAACAAGCTCATATCCATCTCCTCTAGTGGTAGTCGACAATCTCGACATCTTCGGGGCCGTTTGGCGTCCAGCGAAAACAAATTCGCCATTGCCGCTTAATGCGTACAGAATGCTGTCCGGCTCTATCGCCTTTAAGCGCTTCCAAATGGTTGCCCGGCGGAAACGCAAGTCTTCCAAGACAACGGCCGCATCAAGCGCCGTTAGAATTGCCTTTGTGCGTTTGACTAAGTCAGACGGGAAGCCTTACCCAAATGAACCCGTCAAAGCGCGGTCTGCAAACTTGCCCATTACACTCTGTATCACTGCATATATGTATCACTACGTGATACATATATGCAGTGATATAAAACCTCATTTACAGCCTAAGAAAATGGGACACAAAACAACCTATTCAATGGGCTACTTTTCCGATTCTTGACCGACCTAACTAATTGTTTTATATAGTAAAAACCGAAATTTTTTCTTCCCGGTGGGGGCACCATCTGTCATTTTATGACATTGATACCATTGATTAATTCCAAAATCAAAACACAGGGTGCCTTAATATGGCACCATACTCTGTCATGCCATACAGATATAACAAACCACTGGACTTCGTCTGCGAAGGAAGCGGTAGTGTGTTGCGGTCCATATGTCAGGGCCTTGTCTAGGTAGTAGCGCTCACATGCTGTGATCGCCATTTCGGAGGCTAAAATGGACATACAAACACGAGTAACTAAAATCGAGGCCGCGCGCGTGGGTAGCAAACAAGCCAAGCTTGTGGCCATGCTATCGCGCAAAAGCGGCGTTACTCTCGGAAAAGCGAGCGAAGCCTTGGGCTGGCAGCCGCACACGACGTCAGCTACGATGACAGGCCTCAGAAAGCGCGGCTATGAAATCACCCGCATCAAGCGCAAGAATAAAGATAGTCTTTATGTCATCCATCCCAATGAGGTTGTCTAATGCGGCGGCGGGACGATAAAATAGCGACAGGTCTGCAAAAGCTGGAAGAGATGGATAGGGTAGCTCTCGCCGTTCGGTGGGAAGCGCATATTAAGCGCCCACCGCCTAAGGCGGCGAGTCGCGTGTTTCTTTTAAAGGCGCTCTCTTTCGAACTACAGTCCAAGCAAGTAGCAGGGCTCAGCAAATCAGACCTAAAGGCGCTGAGCGGGGGCCTCAGTAAAGCCCCCATAATCAAGCCTGATGATACGCAGCTTATTTGTCACTCTGCATCAAAGGAATTTAAACCCAAACCATCAGTGAGGCGCAAACTTCGTTCCCGTGTAAAATTGGTGCCGGGGGCGAGGTTAGTGCGCGAGTGGAGTGGACAGACTTATACCGTATCCGTCATTGATGAGGGCTTCGTCTATAAGAACCGAACTTGGAGTTCACTCAGCGCCATTGCCAAAGACATCACAGGCGCGCATTGGTCTGGCCCGCGCTTCTTTGGGCTGGATAAGGCAGCCTAATGGCGACGCCTTGCAAGCGCTGCGCGGTCTACACTCGTAAATCCAGTGAAGAAGGCTTGCAGCAGGACTTCAACTCTCTGGACGCTCAGGCCGAGAGCTGCTCGGCTTATATTCTCTCTCAAGCGGGCCAAGGCTGGAGTAAGGTTGATGAGATCTACTCCGACGGGGGTATATCAGGCGGCCATATGGACAGGCCCGGACTTATTGCTTTGATCGCAGATATTGAAGCGGGGCTTATCGATATTATTGTTGTCTATAAGGTGGACCGCTTAACGCGGTCTCTGGCGGACTTTGCGCGGCTGGTCGATGTCTTTGATAAACATGACGTTTCATTTGTGTCGATTACCCAAGCCTTTTATACCACCACAAGCATGGGGCGGCTTACTCTTAATGTGCTTCTGTCCTTCGCTCAGTTTGAGCGGGAAGTCACAGCAGAGCGCATTCGCGACAAGATCGCCGCCTCTAAAAAGCGCGGTCAATGGATGGGGGGATTGCCGCCTCTTGGCTATGACAATATCAAAAAGAAACTGGTAGTGAATATAGCTGAAGCCAAAACGGTTAGGCACATAATGGAACGCTATGTAGAATTGCGGTCTGTGTCCAATCTCAAGCGTGACCTTGACAAAGACGGCTATGTGACCAAGATCCATACCACTAAGAAGCAATCACAAATAGGCGGCAAGCCGTTTAGCCGTGGTCATCTCTATAAACTGCTGTCTAATCCCGTTTATATTGGCAAGACCAAACACAAAGGTGAGGTCTATGACGGACAGCATGATCCCATAGTTACTTTAGAACTCTGGAATAAAGTTCAGGCGTGTCTGAAAGACAATGCGCCCAAGCGCAAACGCTCTATTAATATCGCCTCAAACAGTCTGCTCACTGGCATGATTTATGACGGCAGCGGTGACCGTCTGTCTCCGGTTCATTCCAAGAAGCCCAACGGAAGACGTTACCGCTATTATATCTCCGCCCGGCTTTCCAAAGGCGAAATTGATGACGGGACGGCGCTTCGACTTCCGGCCAAGCAGATTGAAGGACATGTAATTGAGCGCTTAACTAAACTTCTAAATAGTACGAGCCAAATGATGGAGATCGTCAATACGCCCCAATTGACCCCGCATCAGGTCACAGCGCTTGAAGCACATGCAGAGGGTTTTAGAGGCCGTCTAACAGCCGGATGCAATGAGACACAACGAACGGCGTTGATTGATATAATTGAGCGTGTCTCGATCAGCCCTAACGAATTGACACTGGAAGTTCAGAAAGAGGCGTTAGTGCCGGAAGGCTTATTATCAAAAGAGGCGACGAACCAAGACGAAACAATAACATTCACCTAACCGCTACAGATGAAGCGGCGCGGTATAGAGACCAAACTCATCATCGGCGGGCAGCCGCTTGGTCAGCCCGATAGCGAACTCATCAAGACGATCGCTAAAGCTAGACACTGGTATGAGGGACTGAAGACTGGGCGGTTATCGTCTATCGGCGACATTCGGACGACTGAAAAGATGGACGGCGGCGATGTTAGCCGAATGCTACCTCTAGCCTTTCTGGCCCCTTCAATCATCAGCGAAATTATCTCTGGCAATCATCCCGTTGACCTCACTCCAAGGGAGTTGATGCGTAAGGCCGCAAGGCTGCCATTAAACTGGGAAGATCAACATAGCTTTCTCGGCATGAAAACCTAGTTAGCACTTACTCTCAACAGTGTATCTGCAGCAGCACAGCATGCACTTTGCATCATCCGGAAAACATCTTGGACGCAAAATTCGGGATCTGAGACGGGCCGCCAAATCAGTCCAATTTACGGCCATATACCGTCTCTTACCGCGTCTCAACCACACCCATATAGCGCTAAACCCCCGTTAGTAGGGGGCTTTCTCAGGACGTACCTATACGTAGTGAAAAGCACAGAGTGCGTGGTAGGGGGAGAGGGACTCGAACCCCCGACCAATCCGTTATGAGCGGACGGCTCTAACCAACTGAGCTATCCCCCCATTGGCGTGAAACCGCTCTATAACGTGCAGAGTCAAAGAGGCAAAGCCTGAAATGTCAACTTGTCAGGACTTTTTGCACGGATTTTTCCCAAGCAGCTAAGACAGTTTGACGGGCCTCGTCGTCCATATCGGGCACAAAACGTTGATCCAATTGCCATGCCTTCTTGACGCTCTCTAAAGAGCCGTAAAGCCCCGCCCCAATCGCAGCCAAAGCCGCCGCGCCAAAAGCTGTAGTTTCGAGGATTTTTGGCCGTTCAACCGGAATATCGAGTATACCCGATAAATAGCTAACCATCCAATTATTGGCGGCCATACCGCCGTCTACGCGCAAGATGTTGGGCTGCACCCCGTCCTGTGCCATTGCCGCAAAGAGGTCATGCGTTTGATAACAGACGCTTTCGACAGTAGCGCGCACTATTTCCGCCCGACCTGTGTCCCGCGTTAACCCGAACAGCCCGCCGCGCGCATCGGGATCCCAATAAGGCGCGCCCAGGCCGGTGAAGGCAGGGACGAGGTAAACCCCCTTATTACTGTCCAGACTTTCGCACATCGCCTGCGTATCTTTGGCATGGTTAATGATTTGAATGCCGTCACGGAGCCATTGAACTGCGGCCCCCGCAATAAAAATAGACCCTTCTAAGGCATAGGTCGTCTCGCCGTTCAAACGGTAGCAGACAGTGGAGAGCAGGCGATTCTTAGAGGCAATGCAGTCTTTGCCTGTATTCAGGATGACAAAACACCCCGTGCCATAGGTCGATTTTATATCGCCTACTTCGAAGCAAGCTTGCCAAATAGCGGCGGCCTGTTGGTCGCCCGCGACCCCGAGAATGGGAATGTGTTTGTCAAATAATGTGCAGACCCCAAAATCATCCACACAGTCTTTGACGTCTGGCAAGCCAGATTTGGGGACATTGAAAAGCCTAAGGAGTGCATCATCCCACTCTTGTGTG